>JADFZT010000005.1:0-106828 GCA_015232395.1 Magnetococcales bacterium
GAGGTCATGGCGGGGGAAAGATTTGTCTCCCGCGCCATTTGTTCCCTAAGCTTGCGCACCATTGCTTCGACGTCGATGTTGTCGATGGTCACCAGTTTGTTCCCATGTCGTTGTCCATATGAACAGTTTATCACGGTTTTTTATGAGGAAATTTCCGGCCTTGGAAGACCGTATGTGGCGAAATCGCGTTTCGGGTATAGCCCCCCCTGCACGCCACATTAATCAGGGCGAATAGCGCCTCTCAGGATTGCCTGTGAGGGAAAACACAGGGATACTCTCTACGAAGTCAGCAAAACATTTTCAGACCAAAAAGGCTGTCAAGTCTTATTTGCGGCAGGGTGCTGAATAGTTACAAATCCTGCACCTCTTTGGGGGCCTCACGCCAATAGCGTTGTGGCTCTTTGTCCCAGGCTTTCAGGTCGGCACAGAGAATGACCAGCAGGGAGGCGTCTGTGACCTGGGCCTGATCCCAGGCAACGTTGCGGATTTTTTGACGCAGTTCAGGGTTTCGAACCAACACAAACCGCCAGTGTTGGATGTTGAAGGCGGTGGGGGAGAGAATGGCCAGATTGAGGAGTTGATCGATCTGGGCCGGGCTCATCTGGTGCTGGGGGTCGAAATGTTTGACTGCACGCCGGGTCGCTATGGCTTCCAAGGTATCCATGTCACGCTCCTGGATAAGGGTCCATGAAGGGGGGCTTGCCGGGTCGAGACGACCCAACTCAAGCTTAGCCCAGGCTGGCAGTGGTTTGAAAGAGGCGGTGAGAGGGGGGAGGCGTAAAAAAATTCTCAATGTTGTTTATTCCGTCAGTTTTTTTATTGACCTGGAGTGGACGTTTGGTGGATCATTTTTGACATTATCCTGCATCCATTTCAGCCCGCCCGGGCGTTTTTTCAATTTTTCTCAGTTAATCCGTACGGGAGATTATGGATGGTCGGAAAAATCATTTCCGGTGGGCAAACAGGTGTGGATCGGGCAGCTTTGGATTTTGCCCTGGAGAGTGGCATTCCCTGTGGGGGGTGGTGTCCCAGAGGACGACGGGCTGAGGATGGGCCGATACCGGAGGCTTATCCCCTGAAGGAGACCCCCGCTCCCGTCTATCCCCAGCGTACCGCCTGGAACGTGCGGGATTCCGACGGCACCTTGATCTTGACCCGGGGCGGTCTCAGTGGCGGGACGGCGCTCACGGAAAAGAAGGCCAAGGCCATCGGTATGCCCCACTGGATCGTGGATATGGATGGTGAGGCTGATATCGTTGGCACCCGAGCCTGGTTACGGCAAAACAGGGTCGAGGTGTTGAACGTGGCGGGCCCCCGGGAGAGCGAAAATCTGGGTATCCACGATCAGGCTCTGGCCTTTTTGCGAGCCCTACGCCCTGAAAGCGTTGTGCACACCGTGGTTGAATAGATCCAGAAAAGCCCTCTTGGTGTTTTTTCCATTTGTTGCCGTCAGGTCAACGATCTGATCAAGCTCTCCCTTTTGGCACCCTCTCCCTTTCAGGCGTGGGCCACTCCGGGTTTTGCCTGCGTTGTGGCCCACGCTTGAATTTTCCTTTGTTGTGACCCATGCCAAGCTCTATTTTTGTTGTAGTCCACCCTTGGCCGAGCTTGGGTTTCCGGGTTCTCTTCCCCTAAGAATTGGGTAAAACTTTCTTGAAAGGCTTTACCGTCACCCGGGCATAGACCCCTGCGGCGACATAGGGATCGGCATCCGCCCAGGCTTGGGCGGCGGCCAGGGAGTCGAAACGTGCGATCACCAGGCTGCCGGTAAAACCAGCTTCCCCGGGATTGTCGCTATCGATGGCGGGCAAAGGGCCTGCTACCAGAAGGCGTTGTTCCTGGTCCAAAGCAGTCAAACGGGCCAGATGGGCTGGGCGGGCTGACTGGCGCAGGGGCAGGCTTTTTTCCACATCCTCACTGATGATGGCGTAATACATGGTCGATCAACTCCCTGGGTGGTCGTGGTGTAAGCGGGTTTTGGCAGATCGCGGGGAATGATATAGTGTCGGGTTTGGGGTGGAAACCATTATTTGCGGCCAGGGTTACCTGATTTGGTTGCAGTTGGTGATGCCTGTTGGTTTCAGTTGGGGATGGGATCAAGATAATCATGCCGACCCGGGCCGGGCTTAAGGGCTGGCTTGAGGGATCCAACGGAGAACAGATTGATGGAAGAAAAAAGTGAAAAGGTGTTCGATGCCATCCAGGAGAAGCTGGTTCTCCTAAGGGGGCATCTTTGACTACGACAATGGCAAAAAACGCCTGGAGGAGCTGAATGCCCTCAGCGAAGATCCCGATCTATGGGCCAATCCTGATCGAGCCCGGGATATGATGCGGGAAAAGAGCCTGCTGGAAAAATCCATTGGCGAGTGGGATGCGCTCTCGGCTGAAGTGACCGATGGCCAGGAAATGTTGGCCCTGGCCGGTGAAGAAGAGGATGAGGAGGTGCTGGCTGAGGTGCGGGATCAGGCCAATGCCCTCTTGAGCCGGGTGGAGGCCCTGGAGCTACAGCGCATGCTGTCAGGGGAGGTGGATGCCAATAACGCCTTTTTTGAGATTCATCCCGGGGCTGGAGGCACCGAATCCCAGGACTGGGCGGAAATGCTGCTGCGGATGTATCTGCGCTATTGTGAAAGTCACGGCTACAAGACCGAGGTGGTGGATTATCAACCAGGGGATGAAGCTGGCTGCAAGTCGGTGAGTGTGCGGGTGGAAGGGGATTTTGCCTACGGTTATCTCAAGACCGAGGGGGGCATTCACCGCTTGGTGCGCATCAGCCCGTTTGACGCCTCAGCCCGGCGCCACACCTCTTTCAGCTCGGTTTATGTCTATCCGGAAATCGATGATTCCATCGAAGTGGAAATCGACGATAAGGATCTGCGCATCGATACCTACCGGGCTTCGGGCGCAGGGGGGCAGCACGTCAATAAAACCTCCTCCGCCATCCGCATCACCCACCACCCCACAGGGATTGTGGTGCAGTGCCAGAGTGGCCGCTCCCAGCATCGCAACAAGGAAGAGGCCATGCGGATGTTGACGGCTCGCCTCTACCAGTTGGAGCTGGATAAGCGGGCTGAAGACGCCAAGGCGTTGAACGACGCCAAAACCGATATCGGCTGGGGACATCAGATCCGCTCCTATGTGCTCCACCCCTACCGGATGGTCAAGGATGTGCGTACCGGGGTGGAAAAGAGCAATGCCGACGCCGTGTTGGACGGCGACCTGGACGAATTTATCAAGGCGGCTCTGGCTGACCGGATTGGCGAATAAACCGGTCGGATCGACGGCTTGGGGGGAAGCCGTCGTGGGCCGATCAGGGAAAATGGATCCGGATGAGAGGCGTTTTGAGCCTCCCATGCTGCTTCGGATTGAAACCCCTGCCCGGATTCAAAAGCACGATTCCAGGGGAGCCCGAACACCCAGGAACCCATCGAACCTGATTTTTTTATGCCGCAACGTGGCTCGGGTCCACACCGGCAAACCGCTTATGGAAGAGATTCATGGCCAAGGAAGAAAACCCCCAAATCGCCGCCCGCAAAGTGAAGCTCGATGCCTTGAAGGAAGCAGGCGTCAACCCTTATCCCAACAATTTTAAACCAGCCAACCCCCTGGGCGGTATCACCGAAAAACACGATCATCTCCAAGAGGAAGCCGCCCTGGCCGATGTGCGGGTCAAATCCGCCGGGCGGATCATGCTTTTGCGCCATATGGGCAAGCTGACCTTTGCCCACATCGAAGATGAGAGTGGCCGGATGCAGATCGCGGTGATGCGGGATCTGGTGGGAGCTGATCTCTATCGTACGGTGTTTCGCAAGATCGAGGTGGGAGATATTCTGGGGGTTGAAGGGTTTCTGTTTCGAACCCGTACCGGCGAGTTGACCATTCGGGTGGAGCGGTTTCAACTGCTCTCCAAGGCTGTGCGTCCCCTGCCGGAAAAGTGGCACGGCCTGGAGGATCTGGAGACCCGCTATCGCCAGCGGTATGTCGATCTGATCGTCAATCCCGGCGTTCGGGATCTCTTTCGGGTGCGCTCCAGGGTGATTCACCTGATCCGGGAATTTTTGGTGGAGCGGGATTTTTTGGAGGTGGAAACCCCCATGATGCATCCCATCCCCGGAGGAGCGGTGGCCCGGCCCTTTGTCACCCACCACAACGCTTTGGATGTGGATCTCTATCTGCGTATCGCCCCGGAGCTGTATCTCAAGCGGCTCATTGTCGGCGGTTTTGAGCGGGTGTTCGAGATCAACCGCAACTTTCGCAACGAAGGGCTCTCCGTTCGCCACAATCCCGAATTCACCATGATCGAATTTTATCAGGCCTATGCCGACTATCGGGATCTGATGGATTTGACCGAATCGATGCTGGTTTCCATCGTGCGGGCAGTGAAAGATGGGGCGAGTCAGGTGACCCATCAGGGGCGGGAGATCGATTTTTCGCCCCCCTGGCCCCGTTTGACCCTCTCTGAAGCCCTGGTGCAGCGGGCTGGGGCTGATCCGGAGCGGGTGGGGGAGCGGGATTATCTGCTGGCCTTTCTCAAGGAAAAAGGGGTATCGGTAGATCCCGCCTGGGACGATGGCAAGCTGCTTCTGGAGGCGTTTGAGGCGTTGGTGGAGTCTGACCTGATCCAGCCCACCTTCATTATCGACTATCCGGTTTCGGTCTCCCCTCTTTCCCGGCGTTCCGACAGTCGGCCGGAGGTGGCGGAGCGGTTTGAACTGTTCATCGGCGGCTGGGAAATCGCCAACGCCTTTTCGGAGTTGAACGACCCTGCCGATCAGGCCGAGCGGTTTCAAAAGCAGGTGGAAGCCAAGGATTCGGGGGATGTGGAGGCGATGCACTATGATGCCGACTATATCCGCGCCTTGGAGTATGGCATGCCGCCGACCGGGGGGGAGGGGATCGGTATTGACCGCCTGGTGATGCTCCTGACCGATTCTGCGGCGATCCGGGATGTGCTGCTCTTTCCCCAGCTGAAACCCGAGGTGGTTGATACCAGGCAGGCCGATGCCAAGGAAGCTGGTAAATCCTGAGGGGTTTGGCGGTTGGTTTTTTCAGCGCATGATTTATCCTCTTGGGTGATGGGCGGTTTTGGTGGTTTTTCAGGGGGGAGCCGTTTTGGTGGATCTGGTGGATCTAGTGGCAAACAGTCGAGGTGTGATCGATATCGAAAGGTGTGTTCGAATCGGTCAGGAAGAGAGCGGGTGTGCTCAAAGAGCGCTATGAATGGTTCATCGGTCTTCGCTATCTGAAGGCCAAGCGGAGCCAAAAATTTATCGGTGTCATCACCTTTCTCTCCATGGGGGGCATCGCCCTGGGGGTGGCGGCGCTGATTGTGGTCCTGGCGGTGATGACCGGATTTCGGGCAGAGCTGCAAAAGCAGATCCTGGGGGTGACCAGCCACGTGGTGGTGCAGGCCTATGGGGGCCGGATGAGTGGCTATGAAGGGGTGCTCCAGCAGGTCAAACAGAGCGATGGGGTGGTGGGGGCCTCACCCTTTATTTTGGGGCAGGCGCTTCTCTCCGCAGGGGGGCGTGCCGCAGGGGCCGTGGTGCGGGGGATTGTGCCAGCCCTGGATCGGGGAGTCTCTTCCCTGGCTAAAAATATCAAATATGGCGACGTGGCCCACATTCCCGGTTTCGGTATCGTTCTGGGTCGCCATCTGGCCTCTTCCCTCGGCGTGGGGCTGCGGGATTCGGTGACGGTGACGGTGCCGGTGGGCAATGTCACCGTGATGGGGGCCATGCCCCGGATGAAACGCTTCCGGGTGGTGGGTATCTTTGACTCCGGCATGTACGAATATGACAACACCCTGGCCTATATCCATCTACCGGACGCCCAGGCCCTTTTCCAGATGCGGGATCGGGCCACGGGGGTTGAGGTGCGGGCTGAAAGGCCGGCACTCGCCATGGGTGTTGCTGAAAATCTGCGGACAAAGCTCGGGGAGTCCTTTTGGATCCGGGATTGGATGCAGATGAATCGGAACTTTTTCAGGGCATTAAAGCTTGAAAAGGCCACCATGTTCGTTATCCTCCTCCTGGTGGTGCTGGTGGCGGCTTTCAATATTGTATCAAGTTTGATCATGGTGGTGATGGAGAAGGGCCGGGATATCGCCATACTCAAAACCATGGGGGCTTCGGAATCCGGCATCATGGCCATTTTTGTCATCAATGGCGGGGTGATCGGGCTGTTTGGCACCCTGGCGGGTTTGGGGCTGGGGCTGCTGCTCTCCTTCAACCTGGAAGCGGCATTGGGCTTTATCGAAAAACTTTTCGATATCCAGATCCTTTCGGGAGATGTCTACTATATCGACCATCTACCCAGTGTGGTGACCTTTGCCGATGTTGCTTGGGTGACGGGATTGAGCCTTGTGATCAGCCTTCTTGCAACCCTCTATCCGGCCTGGCGGGCCGCCCGGGTGGACCCGGTGGATGCCCTGCGCTATGAGTGATTCCCCTGAGATCAAGACTCCGGTAAAATCCACCGGTGGGTTGGTGGAAAATTCCCTGGACGGGCTGGAAAAAAATCCCCCTGCCAGCCGAAGCGATACTCCCCTGCTCAGGGCTCGGGGCGTGACCCGAACCTTTTTCACCCAGGCCCAGGAGGTGACGGTTCTCCAGGGGATTGATGTGGATCTCTACCGGGGAGAGATGGCGGCTCTACTGGGCATTTCCGGCTCGGGGAAGAGTACCCTGATCCAGATCCTGGGGGGATTGGACCATCCCACTTCCGGGCGTGTGGAGCTGGATGGAAAAGCGCTTTTCGATCTTTCCAGTCCCCAGCGGGCGGCACTGCGCAACCGACGTATCGGTTTTATCTATCAGTTTCATCGGTTGCTGCCGGAATTTGACGCCTTGGAAAATGTCCTGATGCCCCTCCTGATCGGTCGCATGGATCACAAAAGCGCCGCCGACCAGGCCAAACAGGCCTTGGCTGAAGTAGGGCTTGATCATCGACTCCACCACAAGCCGGGAGAGCTTTCGGGTGGGGAACAGCAGCGGGTAGCCATTGCCCGGGCCATTGTGACCAAGCCTGATCTGCTGCTGGCAGACGAGCCCACCGGTAATCTGGATCGTCAGAACGCTTTGGGGGTTTTCGACCTTCTCAAGCGTCTGAACCGGGAACGGGGTTTGACCTGCCTGATTGTGACCCATAACCATGAATTGGCAGGCGCCATTGGTCGCCGGGTACGTATTTCCGATGGCCGTCTGGTGGAAGATGTCCCAGTGGAGATGGAATCGTGAACGTGGAATTGCTCCTCAAACAGGCTCGGATTCTCATCGTCGATGATCAGTTTCCCAATGTAAAACTCCTGGAAAAGCTGCTGCGCAGTTCCGGCTACACCAACGTCACTTCCACCACCGACCCCCAGGAGGGGGTTCGGCTTTATGGGGAGCAGGGTTTCGATCTGGTGTTGCTGGATATCCGCATGCCCGTGATGGACGGTTTCGAAGTGATGGCCCGGCTGGCGGAGATCGAGAAGGAGGGTTACATTCCGGTATTGGTACTCACCGCCCAGACCGATCGGGAAACCCGGGTGCGGGCTCTGGAAGGGGGCGCCAGGGATTTTCTCACCAAACCCTTCGACCGGCTGGAGGTACTCTCCCGTATTCGCAATCTCCTGGAAGTGCGGCTTTTGCATCGGGAGGTGCGGGATCACAATCTGCAACTGGAGGAGAAGGTCCGCAAGCGTACCGAGGCGCTCTATCAGGCCCGGCTTGATCTCATCCGCCGTCTGGGTCGTGCTTCGGAATATCGGGACAACGAAACCGGCCTGCACATCATTCGCATGAGCAAATGCACCGAGGTGATCGCCCGCAACGCTGGTTGGAACAAAGCCGATAGCGAGTTGATTCTGAATGCCAGCGCCATGCACGATGTGGGTAAGCTGGGGATTCCCGACCGGGTGCTGCTCAAACCCGGCAAGCTGACGGCTGAGGAGTGGGAAGTGATGCAGTCCCATACCTCTATTGGTGCGGCTCTGTTGGCCGGTAGTGAAGATCGCCTGATGGAAACCGCTCGCCAGATCGCCATGAGCCACCACGAACGCTGGGATGGTTCGGGATATCCCTTGGGGCTTGCCGGTGAGCAGATTCCCCCCGAAGCCCGGATTGCCAGTGTTTCCGATGTGTTTGATGCCCTGCTTTCAGAGCGGCCTTATAAAAAACCCTGGACTCTGGAAGAGGCTGTGGCAGAAATCCGCGCCCAGGCTGGTCGGCAGTTCGATCCTGATTTTATCGCGAGCTTCGACAAGTCACTGCCAGAGATGCTGGAGATTCAAAAGGAATTTGCCGATCCGGGGTGAAAATCAGTTTTCAGGGGCCAAGAGAGGTGCCTGTGATCACGATCTCAGGAGGTCTGTTTCTGCCTGAGAAGTGCGTTTTTAGGAAAATATTGAGAGTGATTTGATCGCTTCCCTGCCGGGGAGGATCGACAGCATTTTTCAAGCCTCTGTGTACCAAGAATTATTGGTTATGCAAAAATTTTCAGGGGATAGTTGTCCGTGGTGAGCTTTCAGGAACAATTTCAACAGCTCAGAAGTCGTTTTGCCTCAGGCCTGCCTGGCAAGATTCAGCGGATGGTCGAGGTGGGCCATGAGCTGCAAGCGGGGGAAGCCAACGGCTCGGCGCTGGAGGAGATTCACGTCCTCTCCCATGGTCTGCTGGGAACCGCTGCCTCTTTTGACTATCCAGAAATCAGTGGCTTGATTCGACCGGTCACCCTGCTGGTTCGCAAGTGGATGGAAAATCGGGATACCCTGACCGGGGAGGCGCTGGCCTGGCTCAAAGCCCATCTGATGGAATTGGGCCGAATGGCCAAGGTGATTGCCGATGGGCGGGAAAATGCCCCCTCCCACAATCCCATCCACTATCAGATCGAGGCTTTTCATCCCAGCCGCCCGGTGCTGTTTTATTCTACCGATGACCTCTGGGCTGAAAATTTGGCCCGGGAAATTCAGAAGCGGGCCTGCTCCCCGGAGCGTTGTGACTCTTTGGAAGTGTTACATCGGCGAAGCCATGAAATTTCCCCAGTGGGTATCATTATCGACCTGGACGGGGTTGATCTGCCCGCTTTGACGGCCCTTTTTTCGCCGGATCCCCACAACCTCAAACACACCCCGGTACCCATGGCGGTGGTGGCTGATCGGGAGGATCTCGATATCCGCCTGGCTGCCGTGCGGCTGGGCTCTACCCATTTTTATCCTCGACCGGTGGATCTGCATAAGCTGGTGCGCAACATCGCCCCTTGGAGTCGGGAACCGGTGGAGCGGCCTTTTCGGGTGCTGGTGGTGGATGATGACGACGCCCTTTCGGCGCTCTATCGCACCATTCTCCAGCGTAGCGGCATGGAGGTGGCCACCCTCAATCAGCCCGCCCAGGTGCTTGAGGAGATGGCCCGGTTTGATCCGGAGTTGGTGGTGTTGGATCTCTTCATGCCAGGGTGTAACGGCATCGAGCTGGCCTGTGTGCTACGCCAGCATCCGGGGTATGCCAACCTGCCGGTTTTGTTTGTTTCCGCAGAGCAAAATTTGGGTCGTCGTCTTTCCGACCGTAATCTGGCCCACGAGGATCACCTGATCAAGCCGATCCGTCCCGCTGCACTGGTTCAGGCGGTTTTGGGCCGCATCCGCAAAAACCGCAATCGGGTTCAGGTCACCGAACACCTGCATGCATCCTTGCAGGAGTTGGAAAACATGCAGTTTGCTCTGAACCATCACGCCAGTGTCTGCGCGACCGATATTCGGGGGCGGATCACCTTCGTCAACCAGCGGTTTTGCCAGATCAGCGGCTATTCCCCTCAAGAAATCATCGGTCAGGATTTCAGCCTGCTGCGTTCGGATGATCACCCGCCGGTCTTTTTTGAGCAGATGTGGCAAACCATCAGCCAGGGGCAGGTGTGGCACGGCCAAATTCGCAACCGGTGCAAGGATCAGAGCCATTTTTGGGTGGATGGGACCATCGTGCCCTTCCTGGACGAAGCGGGTCAGCCGTTGGAATTTGTCGCTATTTTTACCGATATCAGTCGTCAAAAGCGGGCTGAGGAAGAGGCCCGGGGCATGGCGCTTTTTGCGGTGATGAACCCGGAGCCGGTGCTGCGCTTTGACCGGGAGGGGATCATCCTGGAGGTCAATCCCGCAGCAACCTCCCTGTTTGGGGTGATCGAAAAAAGCGGGCAGCACCTGGGACAGGTGGTGCCGGGGTTGGCGGGGGTGCGTCTGGATGCCCTGATCCGGGATGACCAGGAGGTGGCACTGGTGACTGAAATGGGTGGGCGCCACTATCATTTGGTGATCCATGGGGTGGGGGATATGGGGGTGGGACACCTCTATAGCCGGGACATTACCGAATGGAAAATGGCTGAGGAGACTCTGGAGGAGAACGAAAATCGCCTTCGGGCCATTGTCGCCAGCGCCCGGGAAGGGATTATCGTCACCAACGAAGAGGGGCGTATCGAGCTTTTCAATCCGGCCGCAGAATGCATCTTTGGCTTGAGTGCCCGGGAGCTTCTGGGTGAACCGACGACCCGGCTGTTCAATCTACCCCCAGGGGCGACCGAAGGGGGGTTGCCGCTGGCCTGTCTCGCCTCTGATGAGGAGGGTGAGGGGTGTGGTGGTGGCTGTGAACTGGAAGGGATTCACCAGGATGGCAGCCGGATTCCCCTGTGGTTTTCAGGGGGCTCCTTTGGCCTGGGTGGAAAACGGATGTATACCGGTGTGGTGAGTGATATCACCCCCCGTAAGCGGGTGGAGACCGAACTGCGCCTGGCCAAGGAGTCGGCGGAAAAGGCCAACCGCGCCAAATCCCTTTTTCTTTCCAGCATGAGCCACGAGTTGCGCACGCCGATGAATGCGGTGTTGGGGTTTGCGCAGTTGTTGGAGTCCGATCCCCTGGAGCCGTTGAGTGAATCCCAGTTGGAGAGTGTGGAGGAGATCATCAAGGCGGGTAACCATCTGCTCTCCCTGATCAATGAAATTCTCGATCTGGCCAAGATTGAGGCGGGGCGGGTCCAGATTACTCTGGAGGAGGTGGCCCTGCGGGATGTGGTGGAGGATTGTTTGAGCCTGGTCTCTTCCCTGGCCAATAAACGGGGTATCACCTTTTCGGTGCCGGACCCCTCTTGTCACTGTGATCGCTTCATGGTCCAGGCGGATCGAACCCGCTTAAAACAGGTGCTGCTCAATCTCCTTTCCAACGCGATTAAATATAATGAAGAGGAGGGGGGGGTCTCCATCTGCTGTGCCCGGGTTTCGGAGGCTTCGAAAGAGGGGGAGAATGCTCGGGTGCGGATTACCGTTTCGGATACGGGGCGGGGTATTCCCGCTGCCGTCATCGACCAGGTGTTCGAGCCTTTCAATCGCCTGGGGGCCGAGGAGTCTGATCTGGGGGGAACGGGGATAGGGCTCGCTATCAGCAAGCGGTTGGTGGAGCTGATGGGGGGAACCATCAATGTCGAAAGCCGGGAGGGGGAGGGGAGTACCTTCTGGATTGATCTGGTATTGTTGTTGAGTCTGGATGGCAGTGAGGATAGTGAGGATGGTGCCGGTTCGGAGAGGAAAAAGTGGGGAACCAAAAATACCTTTACGGTACTCTATGTGGAGGATAACCCGGCCAACCTGAAGCTGGTGGGGCAACTTTTAAAAAGGCGTGCCGGGGTGGAGTTGCTGGCGGCACCGGCTGCCAATCTGGGGCTCGACCTGGCCCGGGTTCGACGCCCTGATCTGATCCTTCTGGATATCAACCTTCCCGGAATGAATGGTTTTCAGGTGTTGGAGCGGCTACAAAAGGATTCCCGAACCCGACATATTCCGGTGGTGGCGTTGAGTGTACTTTCCTCTCCGTCGGAAATCCGACAAGGGATGGCCGCCGGATTTTTTCGCTATCTGACCAAACCCCTGGAGGTTTCCGAGCTGTTGGCCGCTCTGGATGATGCCGCCAAGCTCTCTGTGCGGTGAGTGGATTTGGATGTCAGCTGATTCGCGGGCTTGATCCTCTTGGAGCCCTCTTTCGGACCACCTCACTGAGAAATATACTGGATTGAACTTAAAGCCCAGCCTCCCTGTCTGATTCCGGGAGGCCTTTTGTTTCTGGAAATCTCAATGAACAGCCAACTGACCGAGTTGATTTCCGATATCATCATCTGGGCACCGGGGATCATTTTTGCCATCACCCTCCATGAGTGGGCCCACGGTTTTATGGCCGTTCGGTTCGGGGATTCAACCCCCCGGGTGATGGGGCGTTTGACCTTGAACCCCTTGCCCCACATCGATCCGGTCTGGACCATTCTGATTCCGGGTTTAATGTTGGCTACTTCTCTGCTCACTACGGGCCACCCGTTTGTGTTTGGTGGGGCCAAGCCGGTGCCGATCAATCCCCGTAATTTTCGGCGGGGATCCCTACGGATGGCGATGTTTTGGGTCTCTGTGGCGGGGCCGCTGATGAATCTGGCTCTGGCGCTTTTGTGCGCCATGCTGTTTCGGCTGGTCCTGCTCTTGCCCGATTTTTTTATGCTGCCCATGGCGCAGATGCTGTTGGCGGCGATACAGATGAACGTGTTACTGGCCGTCTTCAACATGTTACCGTTACCCCCGTTGGATGGTGGGCGGGTGGCGGTGGCGCTGTTGCCCTCCCCCTATGACCGCAAACTCGCAGGGCTTGAGCGTTATGGCCTGCCCATTATCATGATTTTGGCCTTCAGCGGTTTGTTGGGCAAAATCATCTGGCCGGTGATGGTCTCTCTGAACCGCTTTTTCATGGAGATGGCCGGGCTCCTCTGACCGCGTAAAAATAGAGATGGAACGACGCTTTGAAGGTGTGCCGTTTTTCTTGATGGATACCTCTGAAGCTTGAGTTGAAACGAAAATATTTTGTCTGATCTGAAGCCGATGACCGGCAGGTGGAACCGGCTGATCTTGTCGGTTTTACCGCCAGCTTCCCAATCGAACCTTCCGCAACACCGGAGAAATAACGTGACGACCGAAAACAGCCCTTCCCGCCCCATTGTCTTGAGCGGTGCCCAACCTACGGGGGAGTTGACCCTGGGCAACTATCTGGGGGCTCTGCGTAACTGGGTGGCGGTGCAGGAGGAGAGTGACTGCATCTTTTGTGTGGTGGATCTCCACGCCCTCACCGTGCGTCAGGATCCCGTAGAATTTCGTCGTCGCATCCACGACCTGGCCGCCCTCTATCTGGCGTGTGGCATTGATCCCCAGAAGAGCATTATTTTTATCCAGAGCCATGTGCCCGCCCATGCCGAGCTGGCCTGGCTCCTCTCCACCTTCACCCAGGTGGGGGAGTTGGAGCGGATGACGCAGTTTAAGGACAAGGCCCAGCGCCACAAGCAAAACATCAATGCCGGGCTCTTCACCTACCCGGTATTGATGGCGGCGGATATTTTGCTCTATGGCAGCCACAAGGTGCCGGTGGGGGATGATCAAAAACAGCACCTGGAGCTTTCCCGGGATATCGCCACCCGTTTTAACGGTCAATATGGCCCGGTTTTCCAGGTGCCTGACCCCATGATTCCCAAGGGGGGAGCCCGGGTGAAGGATCTCCAGGAGCCCACCAAAAAGATGTCCAAGACCGCCCCTTCGGATTTGGCCAAAGTGATGATCTTGGATGAGCCGAAAAAAATTCTGAAAAAATTCAAAAAGGCGGTCACCGACAGCGAAGGGGTGATTCGCTACGATGAGGAAAACCAACCGGGGGTAGCGAACTTGCTCAATATTTGGCGGGTGGTGTTGGATAAAAGTGAAGAGGAAGCCTTGGCTCATTTCAGCCACAATATGTATGGCAAACTGAAGGTGGAGACTGGAGAAGCGGTGATTGAGTTGCTCACCCCGGTGCGGGAGCGTTACCACGCCTTGCGGGGAGACCAGGCGGAGCTGGAACGCATTTTGGCTGATGGAGCCCAGCGGGCCGGTGCCCGGGCGGAAGCCACCATGAAAAAGGTGATGGATGCTTTGGGTCTACCCTTGGATACGAGGCGTTTCCGTGGCTGACCCGGGTTTACGGCTCCAAAAATGGCTGGCTGAAGCTGGACTCTGCTCCCGCAGGGAGGGAGAGCGGTGGATTGAGGCGGGTCGGGTATCGGTCAACGGCGAGGTGGTTTCCGGGCAGGGCAGCCGGGTGATGCCGGGGGATCGGGTGGCGGTGGATGGCCGGGTGGTGCAGCGGGCTGTCAGTCGCTATCGGGTGCTGCTCCTCAACAAGCCCACCGGTTATCTCTGTACCCGGCGGGATCCGGAGG
This sequence comes from Magnetococcales bacterium, assembly GCA_015232395.1. NCBI lineage: Bacteria > Pseudomonadati > Pseudomonadota > Magnetococcia > Magnetococcales > Magnetococcales bacterium. The sequence goes on from JADFZT010000005.1 coordinate 14,242, forward strand.
GGCGTCCGACCATTTTTGATCTTTTTCCCAAAGGCACCGGGCGGCTGATCTCGGTGGGGCGTCTCGACTATAACTCCGAAGGGCTTCTGCTCCTCACCAACGACGGTCGTCTGGCCCATGGCCTGATGCATCCCAGCCGGGAGGTGGAGCGGGTCTATCGGGTGCGGGTTCATGGTCGGGTGGATGACGAAATGTTGGCCAGGCTGCAACAGGGGGCGCAACTGGAAGATGGCCCGACGGGACCGGTGCAGGTGGTTCTCGATCAGGTGCCGGGGGCCAACAGCTGGCTGACGATTACCCTCAAAGAGGGTCGCAACCGCATGGTGCGGCGTTTTTTTGAGGCCTTCGAGATGGAGGTGAACCGCTTGATCCGCATCTCCTATGGGGGGGTGACCCTGGGAGAGTTGGAGCGGGGTCGCTGGCGGGAGACCAATCGGGATGAGATGAAACGGTTGATGGAGGCGGCCCAGGCAGCACCCAAGGCCAAGCCCCAAATCGATGGGGACTCTCTTGCCAAGGTTGGTGGGGGGCTGGGAGATGACGGGACTTCCCCAGGTGATTCCACTTCGGATCCCGGTAAATTATCAGCGGGGGGATCCAGAGGACGCGGGGATTCGGTTAAACGTCCCTATCAGGGGCGCTCCAATACCCCCAAACCTGCTTATCAGGGCCGATCCAACACCCCCTATCCATCGGGAGATGAAACCAAAAAGCCTGATGAGGGTGCGGTGGGGATGAAGCCCCCAAAGAGAGATGGTGAGAGCAGCGGCCGGAAACCCTTTCGTAGCGGTGGTGATTCAAAACCTGCCCGTAGTGATGGCGGTAGTGGCTACTCGAAATCTTCCCGTAGCGATGGTGAGAGCAGCGGTCGGAAACCCTTCCGTAGCGGAGGAGATTCGAAACCGGCCCGTAGCGATGGTGGCAGTGGAGATCGGAAACCCTTCCGTAGCGGAGGAGATTCGAAACCGGCCCGTAGTGATGGCGGTGGTGGCTATTCGAAATCTTCCCGTAGCGATGGTGGCAGTGGAGATCGGAAACCCTTCCGTAGCGGAGGAGATTTGAAACCGGCCCGTAGTGATGGCGGTGGTGGCTATTCGAAATCTTCCCGTAGCGACGGTGGCAGTGGAGATCGGAAATCCTTCCGTAGCGGAGGAGATTCGAAACCGGCCCGTGGCGGTGGGAGTGGTTCAAAGTTTAAAAGTGGTGGTGGCTCAAAATTTAAAGAGGGTGGCCAGAAATCCAAAGGTGGAGGCTCGAAATTCAAAGGTGGCAGCGGCTCAAAATCGCCACGTCATCGAGGGAAAGGTGGTAAACCTTCCGGCCAATAAAGTCTGAGTTTGTGACAATGAAATTGATTGCCTAAAAAAAATTTGATTCAGTAAAGTTGGGTCCAGTTTGGCGCTTGAATGGGATTGGAGTTTACTTTTTCAAGGAAGGTGTTTTTTTTAGGCCGTCAGAAAGGCAATAACAAACAATAGGTTGCATTTTTTTGCCCCGCCATGTTTGAGCCGATTGGCCAACCGAAGTGTGGCTCATTTTTGGCCATTTTCTTGTTCTATCTTCCTGTTGAAACGGCCCGTTGTTACAAAACGTCATTTGACGAATCGTGACGAACGTGAATATATACGTGATTTTCCGGGGAGGGGGCCCCCGTTCCAAGGAGATGGACTTTAAATGGAATTTCGAGCGATACCGTGGGATGACCGGTTCAATGTGGATGTTGAAGTGTTGGACATGGAGCATAAAAAACTGCTCGACATGATCAACGAGCTGGGCTTGGCCATGGCCGAATCCAGAGAAATCAGAGAATTGACCAAGCTGTGGGAAGCCTTGATCGACTATACCGCTTATCACTTCAAGCGGGAGGAGACGCTGCTGGACAAGCATGGCTATCCGGGTCTTTTTCAGCACCAGGAGGTGCACCGGTTCATGCGTCGCAAGGTGCGTGTTTATCGGGAGGAGTTTTTGGTGGAAAATCCCGGCCCGGAAAAAGCCCGGGAGCTGATGGTCTTTCTGGAAGATTGGCTTTTTCTGCACATCCAGGGGATGGATAAAAAATATTGTCCCCACTTGGAAAAGTGTGGTGTGCGCTGAGTATTGAGCCTGTAAGATGGCCACAGCCTTAGCCCGGACCCTATGATGGTCCCAAACCGGATGGAGAGCAGCTGTCATGGTTCAAAAATGGATCGAGGCTTCCGCTGTCTATCTGGAACGGCGGGTGGTGGCGATCCTTTTTTTGGGATTTTCCTCCGGTCTTCCCCTGGCCCTCACCTTTGGCACCCTCTCCCTGTGGATGGCTGAATATGGGGTGAGCCGCACCACCATCGGCCTGTTTGCCCTGGCTGGCACCCCCTACACCCTGAAATTTCTCTGGTCTCCCCTGATCGATCGCATGCCTCTGCCCTTTTTGACCCGTTGGTTGGGGCGCAGGCGGGGGTGGGCGATATTTACCCAGTTGGGGTTGATCGGGTCCATCCTGGGTCTTGGTCTGACCGATCCGGCGGTGGATCCGGGACTCACCGCTCTCTTTGCCCTGCTGACCGCCTTTTGCTCCGCCAGCCAGGATATCGTGATCGATGCCTATCGGGTGGAAATATTGGAGGAGCGCCAATATGGGGCCGGGGCTGCGATGATCGTTCTGGGCTATCGCATCGGCATGTTGGTTTCGGGGGCTGGGGCGCTCTATCTGGCCACCTTTACCAGCTGGTTTGTCACCTACGCCGTCATGGCTGCTCTGATCGGGGTGGGGATGGTAACGATTTTGCTCAATCCGGAACCGGATCAAAAGCCTTCTGCCGACGCCCGGGCACAGGAAGAAAAATCAGCCGCTTGGATCAAAGGCTTTTCCGGCATGAGCGAGGGGTGGCAGCGGGCTTTTCAGTGGCTGCATGGCGCGGTGGTGAGCCCTTTTGCTGAATTCATGACCCGGCCCAGCTGGGGCATGATCCTGCTCTTTATCCTGCTCTATAAATTTGGCGATGCTCTGGCCGGGGTGATGAGCAATCCCTTTTATGTGGACCTGGCTTTCACCAAAATTGAAATTGCCAACATTTCCAAGGTATTCGGATTTGCTGCCACCCTTGTCGGCACGGTGGTGGGGGGGGTGATGGTCAATCGGATGGGGATCCTTAAGAGCCTGGTCTGGTGCGGCATTCTACAGATGCTTTCCAACCTGATGTTTGTGGTGCTGGCGATGGTGGGTCACAATCTGTCCATGCTGACACTCACGATTGCTATTGAAAATTTAAGCGGGGGCATGGGAACAGCCGCCTTCGTGGCTTATCTGTCGAGCCTCTGCAACGTCGCCTACACCGCGACCCAGTATGCGCTGCTATCGTCGTTCATGGCTTTCGGTCGCACGTTGCTGGCCTCTTCCGGTGGGTGGGTGGCGGATCATCTGGATTGGGTGGGATTTTTTCTCATCACCACAGGCGCTGCGGTCCCAGGGCTGGTGGTGCTTTGGTGGATGATACGGCGCTTTCCAGAGGATTCGGGGGAGGTGTCGCACTCTTCATCCGGATAGCTGGATGGCTGTTCATGGCTATCCTGATCTTGACTTTATTGCCACGGGTGCAGGGTGATTATCACCCTGCCGGGTGTGGGCAGCGCCCACGGTTTGTCTTTTGATCTTGTTTTTTCACCAAAGCGACCACGATGTGCCCTATTGGTTTAGAATAACCCTAATAGCCGGTAAGGGTTACTGACAGAAACAAAAAGATAAAAAGGTGGGTGTTGAATAGCATACAGGTTGGCGGATTTCTGTCAGGCCGGATCGGTCACAAGGTGGATGGGGGGAGCGGGAGGGGGAGGCTTGTCGGTATCAAAATGCCACTCCGTTTTGCCGCTGCACGCTTCAAAAGGGGTAAAGCCGAGTTGGGCATAGTGCTCTTTCACCAGGCCGTTGCGGGGGGTGGGGATGTGGCGGCCTGTGAGGCGCTTGATCCCCAGCGCTCGGGCTTGGTGCAGGAGCTGGATAAAGAGGGCTTTTTCCACCTGGCGATTGATCACCCGGCAGCTCATGAGCCAGGTGTCGATCTCCCAGTTTGTCTGTTGGCGGCGGCAGATCACCAGGCTGATCAGGCCGTTGTCGCCAAAGCGATCCGTCAGGCGCATCTGCCAGGTGGTAAAATGGGGATTTTCCATCACGGCACGAATTTCCGCTTCCGTGCGACGACGGGTGGTGAGATTAAACTGATTGGTTTTGTTGATCAGCTGGGTGATGCGCTGGATCTCCAGGGGGTTGAAGGGGGTTATCTGGGCGGACATCTGCAGGGCCTGTAAAAAATCATCCAGGGAGCGGGTGGTTTTTTGTAGAGATTGGCGCTTGAGATTGCCCTGATACTGGTGAGTGCGTTGTTGATCGTCCGCGGTGAAGGCGATCGCCTCAAAATAGCCCCCGGCGTTGATCCAGCGGGGATAGAGGGAGGCATCTTCGGGGAGTTCGGGCACCCCTACCTGGGGGAGCGCTCCGCGCACCTGGGCCCGCTCTGCGGGGTTGTCGTCGGCCAGCACCAGGGCGTCAAGACCGATGTTGAGGGTGGCGGCGATCTCTTCCAGGTTGGTGGCCTTGTCCTGCCAATTGGCCACAAAGAGGGCGATGTGCTCCTCCTTCAGGATCATCTCCGGATGGTGGCGAAAAGGCAGAAGGGCGGTCTCCTGGTCGTTTTTGGAGCAGACCGCCAGAATCACCCCCCGTCTTTGCAGGTTGAGGGCATGGCGCTGCATGGCCACAAAAGCCTCCCCCTCTGCACTTCCCTGTCCCAGCCGAATCCCTTCCAAACCATCATCCCCGATCACTCCACCCCAGAGGGTGTTGTCCAGATCCAGCACCAGACATTTGCGGCTGCGGCCCCTGATCCCGGCAATGAGCCGGGAGAGATGATCGCACGCCAGGGGAATCATCGATTGGGCAAAGGGCATTTTTCCCCAGTGCCACTGCATGGGGTCGAACCAGCTGTAGAGCCCCACCCCCTCCGCCAGGGAAGCGGTATCGAGAACAAAGCAGCCCTCGGGCGTATGGCGGGTGAGCTGCTGGTTGAAATCCTGGATTTGGCGTTGCAGGCTTGCGGGGTGGCAGGCATCGAAGCTGCCGAAGAGGGGTTCCGGCGGGGTGGGAATGGTCTCCAGAATGACCGATTTGGCTCCGTGATCGATCAAATGGTGGTGCAGGGTCTTTAGATGATTCCAAGGGGTGTCGGTGGCTGGTGCATCCGGGGTTTGTGCTGATTCCGAATTGACCGTCGCATTCTTTTCAGGTGCTGAGAGGGGATCCAAAAAGGGCAGCCCCCGGTGATCCATCTGAATATAGACCCCGTCAGCCCGGGCCTGGTTGAGGGTGGAGCTGGGATCCAAAGCCTCCTGGGCCAGCTGACCAAAACCGGAGGGGATCACCGTGAGATCAAGGCCGTAGCGCAAACCCGCCCCAGGCAGCGCCCCCGCCAATAGATTCAAGGTGGCATGACCGGTCACTCCCAGGCGGAAGGGAGTCAAGCCCTTGGGTGTGCCCTGGGCGCGCTGGCGAAGGGCTTGGAGCGTTCGGCCCAGGAGAATCAATTGGTTGAGGTCCAGGCGATGCTGGGCCAGATGAATCAGCTCACTGCCATCAATCCCTTCTCCCAGCCGCAGCGCTTTGCAGCGGGCCTGAAAATCTGGGGGAGGCTCGGGGAGCCAGGGCATCTTTGCCATCTCCATGGCCAATCCCTCCTTACGGGTCAGGTGGATGATTCAATGGTTTCAGCAGATGCCGTGGAAGCAGCAGATGCCGCACACATCTCCCGCCGGGCTTGCAGTTCATCGATCAATTGCAGGGTGGGAATCCCATTGGATGGTATCAAAGCATCATGCAGCAAAGGGGCTTTGGGGTGCAAAAAATCGTGAAAATGATCGCTATGGGCTTGACGTTCATCCTCAAGGGGCAGCCGCTGAATGAAGGGGACGAACTCTGCCAGTTGGTAGAGATATTCCCGCATGGCCTGGGGATCGTGGCGCATCAGCAGGCCAATGGGTGCGGGGCTCAGCACCACGGTGGGGGTGATGTCGTGGTTGTGGGCGGTGCGGATGATCTCTCTCAGCTTGTTGTGATAGCGACGTATTTCTGAATTTTTGAGTTTTTTTGTGGCGGGTGGGCAGGGATCGATGGAAAACGTATGGTCCCAGTGATAGCTGACATTCCCCCGGGTCAAATCATAATCAAAACGGGTTTCAGGAAATGTGCCGGTCAGATCAGCTGCGATCAGGTTGAGGTTGAAGAGAAAGACATCGGCATTAAAATAATACTTTACAAACAGATCACTCCAGCCAATAGCCGGATTGATCTCCGGAGGCTCCAGGCGAATGAGGTCGTTGTGATCGTGGGCATAGTCGGTGAGGGTGATGTGATCAAAGGAGAGGGGGATCAATATCCGCTCGGGGCGACACCCCCGGGAGAGCAGCCACTCCAGCTTTTTCAGCATGCCGGTGAGGCTTTCGCCGTTGACGCTGAAGTTATAGGCGCGGGTGTTGAACAGGCGATCAAAATAGCGGCTGTCGTAAAGGGCATCCCGGGAGGTGCCAAAGAGAATGGCGTCGAATTCCCCGCAGTGCTCCTTTAAATAATTCAGCTTTAAAAATCGGGTGTTGGGCTCAACGGCAGTGGCAAAACGATGCACCTCCCCCTGGTGCAGCCGGTAGGGATCCATCAGCCAGTTGGTGGTGAGGACTGCGGCGAACAGGAGTGCGATGAGTGCGCTCCACACAACGACATATTTTTTTTCCACCATGGGGCCTATCTCCTCCCTGACGATGAATCGGCAGGGGGCTGGTAAACCAAGCGAAAACCGATGCCGTTATCGTGTTCACCGGCATGGGCGCTGTTGCGGTTGGCGCAGCGCAACCAGCGACCGATCCCTTTCCAGGAGCCCCCCCGGATAACCCGGCTTCCCCCTGCGGATGTTTCATCGCAGTCGTTACAGGGGTTTTTTTGGGTGGCCACCTCCTGGCCATAAAATCCTTCGTCATAGCGATCCCCCAACCACTCCCAGACATTGCCGTGGAGGTCATGGAGCCCAAAGGTGTTGGCTGGAAACGATCCCACCGGTGTGGGGCTTGGGCGTTGGATCTCCTTGGGAGCGTTGTCATAGGGGTGCTGGCCGTTAAAATTGGCCTGGGTTTGGGCGCTGATGGTTTTGCCAAAATGAAAGGGGGTGGTGGAGCCTCCCCGGCAGGCATACTCCCATTGGGCTTCGGAGGGGAGGTGAAAGGTGCCGGGATTTCGTTGGGAGAGCCACTGGGCAAAAGCTTGCGCCCCGTGCCAGCTGACATCGGTCATGGGGCCTCCTTCCTGGCCGCTGATGACACCAAAACGCCCCATGCCGCCGATGATGTGGTGTTGGACGTCGCGTTTTTTGCCCAGGGTGGCAAACCACGGTTTGTCCTTGGGATTTTTTCGTCCTATCAGGTTGAGAAAGAGGATAAATTGGCTGTTGGTCACTTCGTGCTGACCCATCCAGAAGGGATCCAGACAAACCTCGTGCACCGGCTGCTCATCATCTTCCCGGCCTGCTTCGGAGTAGGGGGCGCTACCCATGGCAAAGCAGCCGCCGGGGAGAGAAACGAAGCCCATGCCGGTTGTTGGTTCAATCCAGTTTTTGTCAGCTGACCGGGGGGAGGTGGGGGCTAAAGTGGATGATGTTTTGCGTGGTGCCGACTCCTGGAAATTTGAGGTTGCCAGGGCGCTTGCCGTGAAGGCAGGCAGGAGGCCAAGCCCCCCCCAAAGCAGGATTCCCACGAGTCGCATCACCTGCCGCCTCCTCTGTTGCGGATTATCCATCATGGCTTTTGAAAGACGCATCAGTGGTCATGTCACGGCTCCCCAGGGTATTAAATTTTAGTCAGATGTAGCCAGCCGACCAATGGGAAATTTGAGCACGATCAGGGGCAATTCTTCAAGAGTTGATAGACACTCTTTTTTGATAACCTCCCCGCTGGGTGAGTGGTTTTTGTTCTTGGGGATGGCGGCTCCAGGCTCGGGAGTATCCTGCAAGTGGCGTATATAGCACTTCTATCTCAAAATTGGACACTCTTCCCTGACTCGTCATCCCCGCGAAGGCGGGGATCCAGGGAGTTGATGATTGCCCTCAAGGAAAAACCAAATCTTCAAGAAAGGCCGGTATTTTGCTGAAAGTGATGCAAGATTTGGAAAAGGTTTGCGCCAGACTCCCTGGATTCCCGCATTCGCGAGAATGACGGTAAAAATGCAACGGCATATGTCCAATTCTTGATTTGAATGGCTATATAAGTTTATCCAGGCCGTCTGGCAATCACCACACAGGAGATGAGCATTTTTCGTTTCAGGGCCTGCTCCAGGGTAAAACCGGTCGCGGGAAATTGACGGGTGATTTCGATCTCAAAGCCTGCCCCGGCCACCAGGGAAGTGACCCCTTCCAGATCATGAAGTTGATAGATGTGGTCTGGGGCCGGGCTGTTGACCGGCAGGCCGACAAACAGGCGGCCACCGGGTTTTAGCACCGAGTAGAGATGTCTTAGGGCCTTTTCGGGGTGCTCCAGATGTTCCAAAACTTCGTTGATGGTGAGGGTGTCGAAGGGCTCATCAATGGGGGGAAGGGGCGCTTGGATATCCCGTTCAAGCAGGGGCGGGGGTTGGTCGAGGCCCAGGCTTTTGAGAGCGTTTCGGGTCATGTCGAGACTGGTGGCGCTGATATCCCACCCTTCGGCCTGGTGGCAGCGTGGGTCGGCGGCGGCCAGATGGAGATAAAAACCGTGTCCGGGCCCCACCTCCAGATGGCGAAAAGGGGTGGGTGCCAGAGCCAAAAAATCCCGCTCAAAGCTCAAACGGGAATGGACATGATTGCTGAAGAGCACCCCGGAAAGCAGCAACCCACGCATATAGAGGGTCATCTTTTCCCGGTCGCTGTAGAGATCCTGCTGCACCTGGGCGAAGGAACTCAATCGATAGCGCCCGGTACGACGAAAGTGGAGCTCCTCTTCCAAAAACCGATCGCACATCCAGCGATAGCCCTGGATGAAGGGGGTCAGATCTGGGCCACTCAAGCGCAGGACAGCATCTGCCTGGGAGAGAAGATGGGGCCAATCTCGGGCTTCATAGCGGTCAAACCCCCGCTGCAAAAAAGGGGCGTGCTCGGGCCAGATGGCGAGCAGTTGGGTGAGAATGGTCTCCAGAGATTTGGCTTCCGGGGCCGATAGACGGGATTGCAGTTCAGGGGAGAAGGCCATGGCGCTTTCCTGCCGGGGTGGGCCGTGAAGAGTGAAATGAAGGGGACGGTTCCTGGCTGGAAAGGGTCATGCCGGGTCAGTGCATTGCAGCAGTTCGATCACCCCAAAGCCCGCCACCATGAAAAAGGCCACCAAACGGTGATCGAAGAGGATGGCGGGTTTGGGGGGGGCGAGGGGCAGCAACCGATTGCCAGCGGCTTCCAGTTCAGCCACAGCGGCTTCGATAGAGGCCACCTCATAGCAGGTGTGGTAGATGTGGCTGCGGTTTTTTTTAATGAGAGCATCAATGGGGGAAGGCTCCTCGCCGGGGGAGATGATCTCCACATCCGGCATCACCTCCGAGCGGCCCCAGCTGAGATGGACCTTTTGCAAGGGATCCCAGATCGTCTCCCCGAAACGGTAGCCGAGCCCGGTCAAAAACCGTTGGGCCTCCTCCGGTGTGGGAGTGGCCAGCCCCAGATGGTGAAAGGTTAGCTGGATATCAGCCATGCCTGCTCCTCAATGACGCCTTGGGTGTTGATATGGCAGTTCTATTTAAAAGTTGGACATGCTCTTCTGATTCGTCATCCCCGCGAAGGCGGGGATCCAGAAAGTCCAGCACAAATGTTTCCTGATTTTGCGTTACTTTTAGCCCGCGTCAGGCGTCTTATAAGAATAATAAAGTTTCTTTTGAGTACAAACTTTACCTCCCCTGGATTCCCGCTTTCGCGGGAATGACACCTCAAGGGGGGGACTGATTTTCAGTTGAAATTACAACATCAAAGCACAGTCTCTCGAATTCAGTGGGGCCAGGGTGGATGCTGCGGTCATGGCATCAGCTGGGCGGTTGACTGTCTGCATGTTCTGTTTCCAACAGCCGCCGGGTCATGTGTAGACGCACTTCGGCCCGTTCGGTGAGTTGATGAAAGAGATGGTGGGGACCGGTCGCCTTGGCCACCCGCTCCTGGAGATCTTCTTTCACCTCACCATAAAGATCCAGCAGACGGGCGTCGAATTTTTCCAGGGCGCGTAACAGGGGATCCTTGCGGTGGCGGGCGAGAACCACCTCGGGCGTTTCATTCAGCACGTTGCCAAGGGCGATATGAATGGCGGAAAAGAGGGTCACCAAACCATCGTGGCGCACCATGAGATCGGTATCAAAGGGTTCCTGGGCTCCTCCCCCCCGGCTGAGAATTTCTTCCAGCCAGATTTTTTCCGCGACATATTCACTGGGATCCAAAAACGCTGCCCGGCCATAGGCGTCGATGGTGGAACTCATCAGGTGAATGGGTGAATCCGGATGGCTGGTGAGTACAAAGATCGCATCCCGCAGCACGGCGCCTTGGTGGCTGGGGTCTGTCGGATGGGCTTTTTGTCGCTGGGAGGGGGCGGTGGAGAGTACCTGAATCTGCAAACCCCGCTGCCCAAGCTCACGAGCCAGACGGGCAAACACCCCTTTGCGAAAGAGATCGTTGGAAAAATTGAGGAGGTTTTGCTTGTGCAGCAAACTCACCCGCACCTGGGGATAGAGGGGAGCGCACTGGACGATATTGGCGATATGGCTGACCGGTATTTTTTCCTTGAGCACCCCTTTGCGGTTGGCGGTAATCTCCTGATGAAACTCATCGAAGCTGATTTGCAGCGCCACCGTGGCCGGGGCAAAGTGGGCCGGGCGGCTTTGGATGGCCTGCTGGAGGGCTGCGAAAATCTCCTGGGTGTGGCCGATGGTGTCGGCAAACGCCCCATTCAGCAAAATCGCAAAGGTAGTGATGCGATCCATGGTCCGCACCGCTTTTTCGAATCCAGCCAGCTCTCCCGTCAGATCCCCACCGGTAAAAAGGACATTTTCAGTGAGGGTGTTCACCCAGGTCATCAGGGGGGATGGATCGGGGTGCTCTTTCAGAGGGGGGCGCCAGACAAACATGCAGTGGCGGCACCCTTGGGTGCAGGCCATGGCAGGGATGAGGCCGAGTTTGGCAAAGGGGAGGGGGGGATCGAGGGGGGCGGGCAGGGCATCGATGAGGGTCAGGCGTTCTTGATCCTGGCTGCCCAAAATTTCCCGAAAGATGTTTTTTTGCTCTTTTTGGCTGCGGCGTACCGCAGACTGAAAGGGCTCCTTAAAATAGCCCAGCTCCCGCCAGGCGGTGAGAATTCCCTGGGTGGTTTTTGCTGGATCTCCATCATGGTGGACCAGCCACTGCCGGACCTCCTCGATCCGGGGGTCGGGATCCTCTTGCTGGAGCCAATGTTCCAGATAGCGGCGGACGAACTGGCCGGGGGTGGCGGTTTTGAGCAGGAGGGGGATGAGATAGTGGTGTTCGGGATTGCGGGAAAGCCCGGCGACCTCTTGCCGATAGTTTTCGTGGACGTGGGTGGTGAGCCAGTTCCAGGCAAAGAGATAGCCGAAAAGATGGCTCTCCCCCCCCCGGGAAGCCAGATCCCGGTTGCAGCGATTGACCGCCGCCTTGAATCCCCGCTGTTTGGTGGCGACATACTCTTTTTCCAGAGGCGAGGATGGAGGGCGTTCAGACATGGGCCAATCAATGGACTCGAAGGAATTTCCGATGGTTGATTCATCGGTTGCAGGATCTATTCAATATTCAAGTCAGAGTAGTTCACCTGGGGTAAATTGTAAATATCAGCGGTCGGTATGGTCAAACCAGGCCCAGGAGAGGAGAAACCAGATCCACAACAGCGGCTGCATGATAAGATCGAAGAGGGGATGACAGAGGATCGGGCGCAACCAGCGGTCATGGAGCTGCAACCAGAATCCCTGGTCAGGCGTGGTGTCCCCATTGTCAGAGGGGGCTCCCCAGGGGGGTGTCACATCCAAAAAAAAGAACAGCTGCCAAGCGGAACAGCTGGCATATCGGCTACACCCCCGCCATCTGAAAAAGGCGGTTTTGATCCCGGCCTCTCGATTCAGGCGCTGGATGAGCGCGAAAAAAGGGGCAAGCTTGAGGGGACCGGCACGCTGTTGTTGCCGGTAAAGCCTGGGAGCGGCGTCGAAAAAATCCTGGAACCCGATGGCGTTGGAGGCCATGATCAAGGCGTTGAGAATTTGGCGCCGGGCCAACCCTTCGCTCTCAAAACGCCGGGCTGAGGTGGTGAGGGTGCCGGGGAGGGTGATCCAGTGGCCCTTCTCGCGGATTTTGGCAGCCAGCCGTTGATCTTCCAGAAAGGGCAGGGAGCCATCAAACCCCCCCAGCTCCTGAAACCAGGCTTTTGCAAGCAACAGTCCCTGGTCACCATTGGTGCAGTCCGGGCGGTTCAAGGCGCTTTTCAGCTCATAATAGCGATATCCCCGGGAGCGGCCTTCAGGGGAGCCCTGATGCTGGAATCGAATGGCAAAGTGGCCCGCTATCCGGTGGTGCCCCTGGTGCTTGCGGTTTTGGTCGAGGGTTGCCAGGGCGCGCTTAAGTTGTGACACTTGGGTGAGGGTCGAGTCGGCATGGAGGAAGAGCAGATCCTTGCCTCGGGCTGATTGTGCCGCCCGATTCATCTGGTTTGCGCGCCCGGGGGGGGCTGGCACCCAGATTGCTCTGCCCCTGCGAGCGGCTTCCCGGGTTTGATCCTGTGAGCCGCCATCCGCTACCAAAATCTCCATGGGCGGGGGGGTGTTTTTCAGCTGGGTCGTCTTCTGAAGTAGTTCAGCTGCTTGCCAAAGTTGCTCCAGAAGTTTTGGGAGCGTGCCGGATTCGTTGAGAGTCGGTATGATGACGGAAAGCCTGGGGGGGGCATTTTCTTGGAAGGGGCGCGTCACAATCGCCTCCAACCCGGGATAAGCCCGGTTACCAAATGGATTCTGGAACCCATGAAAAAAATCCTTTTGCTGTTGATCATCCTGCTGCTGCCAGCCCAGGCTCCAGCCGAACCCACGGCTTTGGCTGCCGAACCCATGGGAAAGCTGCTGGTTTTCACTAGCGAGGTTTGTATCTACTGTAAAGCCTTCATGCGTGATGTGGGGTCGGTTTATTCCCGCACCGATGCAGGTCGGGCCCTGCCTCTGACCGAGGTGGATACCTACGATCCTCCGGAAAATTTGGAGGATTTGGCCTGGGAAATGCGTTTTGTACCGACCTTTCTCATCGTTGATCGCAAGGGGGTCGAAATGGCCCGGTTTCGAGGCTATCGGGGTGAGGAATCTTTTTGGGGGGAGCTTGAACGGGTGCTTGTCCAGATGAAAAAAGAGGGGAATTGATTGGCATGTCTATTCTGAAACGTTTCCAGGAAGGGATTGCCAAAGCCAAGGAAAAGACCCGGGAAAAAGCCCTGGAGGGGATTGCCAAAGCCAAGGAAAAAACCTTGGAGGGGGTGGTCAGGACTCGGGAAAAGACCAAGCAGGGATTGGCCAAAACCCGTCAGGGGTTTACCCGGCGCCTGGATGGTTTGATCCCGGGCCGTGAGGTGGATGAAGATCTCATTGAGGATCTGGAAGGGCTTTTGATTACGGCTGATTTTGGGGTGGAGTCCACGGGTCGAATTTTGGCGGAGGCTCAAAAGCGTCTGAAAAAAGAAGCCAAACAGGATGGCGAAACCCTGCGGGAGATGATCCGCCTGACTGTGTTGGATTCCCTGATCTCCTGTCAGACCCCTTGGGAGCTGACCAGCGACAAAAAGCCCCACGTGATTCTGGTTGTCGGCGTCAACGGGGTGGGCAAGACCACCACCATCGGCAAACTGGCCGCTCACCTGAAGAGCGCTGACCAGGATGTGGTGTTGGCTGCGGGAGACACCTTCCGGGCGGCGGCGGTGAATCAGCTGAAAATTTGGGGTGAGCGGGCCGGTTGCCCGGTGATATCCCAGGGGGACAGCGCCGACAGCGCTTCGGTGGTGTTTGATGCCTACGCTTCGGCAGCAGCGCGTGGGGCTGATTTTTTGCTGGCCGATACTGCCGGTCGCCTCCATACCAAGGTCAACCTCATGGAGGAGCTGAAAAAAATCAAGCGGGTGCTCTCCCGCAAGGATGAGACCGCCCCCCACGACATCCTTCTGGTGTTGGACGCCACCACCGGCCAAAATGCGGTCTCCCAGGTACGCCAGTTTCACGAGGCGTTGGGTTTGACCGGTCTGGTGGTCACCAAGCTGGATGGTACGGCCAAGGGGGGAGTGGTGGTCAATATCAGCGAACAGTTCCAACTGCCCATCCGTCATATCGGCGTGGGTGAGGGAATCACCGATCTGAGACCCTTTTCGGCGGAAGAATTTGTAGAGGCGCTCTTCGATGCAGGTTAGGGGTATTTTGGTGGAAGATTTTGGGGGGGTGCTTTTCGATGCGGGTTAAAAAATATTTGGTGGGTTTTGTCGCCTTCGTGGTTTCGGTGGTGGCGGGCTTTCTGTTTGCCGCCATGGCCTGGCCTGGGGAACGGGGGGATGCCGAAGCCTTTGGCAAGCTCTTCGCGCGCCTGGAAGGGAGCGGCTCGATTCGTTCGGTACTTAACCGCAACAACTGGCCCGATAACGATTTTTTGGCCTCCTACCTGGAATATGAACTTCTCTATCACCCCAGCACCAAGACCAAACTCAAAGACCTGCAATCCTTTCTCCGGCGTTGGCCCAACCATCCCCAGGTGGTTCGGGTAGAGGATTTTGTCGATCAGCTGATCACCACCCAAGGGAGCGATGCCGAAGCCCTCGCCTGGTACGACCGCTCCCCCCCCTCTGACAGAAATGGCCGCCTGCGCTATCTGAAACTCCTGCTCATGACCAAACGCGAGGCTGAGGCCACGGTTCTCTGGCGGGAGCTCTATCGGGAGGGGGTGGGCTTTTCCAAGGAGTTGGACCGGCAGCTCAACAATATCTGGAAAAAATTGACCCAGACGGATCGAGAGGTCCGGGCCAGGGTTTTTCTCAGGAGAGGCAAGGATAAGCTCTTTGATGCCCAGATTTACGGTTTTTCCAAGGATCGCAAAACCTTTTTTCGTGCCTTGAGGGAAGCCCGGGAGGCCCGCAAAAAATTCAATGCCCTGGTCAAAAAACTTCCCAAAAAAATGGCCCGGGATCCGGAACTCTGGAAAGCCCGGATCAGCGGTCTGCGCAAAAACGGCTATCGGCAAAAGGCCGCACGCCTGCTCATGGGCCGGGAAGGCAAGCGCCTGACAGAGGAAGCCCGCCAAAAGCTGCGCTACTATCTGGGTCGGGATTTGATCTACCTGGATGAGGACTATGATCGGGCTTTTGAGCTGCTGGATGCCAATGTCCGGGAAAAGGGGGGCAAGTTGCAGGACTCCCTGTGGCTCGCCGCCTGGAGTGCCTATCAGGGGGGGAAGCGTTGGGAGGCCCAGGAGCGTTTTATCCGGCTCGCCCTGGAAGCCAGCGCCACCCGCCGCCGCAGTCAGGGGGCCTATTGGGCCGCCAGAACCTTCACCACCCGTAAGCGGAACAGCAAGGAAAATAGTGCTGATCGGGCGGTCTGGCTCAAATATGCCACCAAATTTCCCGAAACCTTCTATGGTCTTTTGGCCCAGGAGGAGCTTTATGGTGAGCTGAAACCCCTCGTGGAGGCTCCCAGGCAGTGCCGTTCTTTTGACGATAACCGGGAGATCATGGGGCGACTTGCCAGGTTTGAGCTGTTGGAGCGGGCCGGGCGGGGATTTTATAAGGGCATGGAGCTGGATCAACTGGCCCAAGAGTTCAACCTGACCGCCATGGATCGCCTCTGCCTGGCTCTGGACTATGACACTCCCCACATAGCGACCCAGGCTGCCCGGGATAGCGGACAAAAAAATGGCTACCACTGGCGGGGAATGTATCCCAAACCCCCGTGGAATCCAGCTGTCGGTTGGAATCTGGAACCCAACCTGGTGCTGGCCATGGGGCGTCAGGAGAGCCTCTTTTTTCACCGGGCGCTCTCCCGGGCCGGCGCCATGGGGGTGCTGCAACTGATGCCCGCCACTGCCCGGGAAGAGGCGGAAAAAATTAAAATGCCCGAAGCCACACGCTTCCGCCTACAGCTCCCCCCTTACAATCTTTCCCTGGGGCAGTCCTACCTCAAGCGTATGTTGAGATACAATAAGGGGGATCTGGTGCAGGCATTTGTCTCCTACAATGCCGGCCCCGGTCGGGCCAAACGTTGGCGACCCCGGCGTGAACGGGAAGAGACCATCACCTATATTGAAAATATTCCCATCACCGAAACCCGTCTCTACGTCAAAAAGGTGATCCACGGCTTTGCGGTCTATGAACTCCTGGATAAAGGTCAAGCCTCCCTCGATGTGGCGTTGCGTAAAGCGGGTGAGGGGAATATCAACTACCACCTGCAATGAGCCAATCTGATCTCCCCTGGGGATCAGACGGGTTTTTCGGTTTTGGTTCAGCTGGAGGATAAAGCCGAATCGCTCCAGAGGGGCAGGCCGGTCTGTTCATCAAACCCCCGCTCCAGGGGTTTGCCGCCATATTTTTGCACGATCACCTCACAGGCAAAGACAATGGTGCCCGGCATCAGATGTCCGCCGAAAGCCAGGCCGGCATGATCCCCCAGGGTGAGGTGGGCATGGACGAAGGGCTCTCCGTCCTTGATGGAGACGTTGCCGGTGAGGTTTAAGATTTCCAACCTTTGTTCCCGCTCCACAAAGCGATAGCTCCGGTCGCTCTGGTCATAATATCCCAGCCGGGCTTTTTTTACCGCACCGATGGCTTCCACCCGCCCCAGCTTGATTTTGTTTACCCGGCAGATCCGATTCAGCTCTTCCTGTAGATCCACTCCGTAGGGGAGGCGGCCCATGTAGGTTTTTTCAGGGGTTACGCTCAGCATCTGGTATTCTCCAGGAAGGGTGTTTTTTCCAGTGGTGCAGATTTTTTCAGAATTTTAAAGAAAATCATCCGTTCGTGCTTAACTTTTTTTTTGAATTTGTTATTGTAAATTCATATGGGAAAACATGAAAAAATTTTGTGGCGGATCCTGTCAGGGGTCGCAGACTCAAATATTCCCTTTGCAGCTTTGCGTCAGCTTTTGCTCCATATGGGGTTCGAAGAACGTATTCGGGGTGATCACCACATTTTTTCCCGGAAAGAAGTAACTGAAATTTTGAATCTTCAACCCAGATCCGGTAAAGCCAAGCCTTATCAAGTCAAGCAGGTCCGTCAACTGTTCCTCAAGTATCGTTTGGGAAATCTCCTCTATGAATAAATATGAGATCATTATCTACTGGAGCGAAGAGGATGAATCCTTTATCGCCGAAGTACCTGAACTTCCCGGTTGCATGGCGGATGGGTCAACCCATCAGGAAGCACTTGCCCATGTAGAGGTTATCATTCGGGAGTGGATCGACACGGCACGGGAGTTGGGTCGAGCTATTCCAAAACCCAAAGGTCGTTTAATGTTTGCGTGAAGAAAATGTTCGGGGCAGTTTGCGGGGGGGGAGCGGCTATCTCCAGCTGAGGCAGCCATTATTTTTTATTGAAAAGCTCTTCTCCCCCGTTGAACCGGCAGGTTAGATCATCCGGCAGAGGGTCAAAAAAAGCCGAGGTCACTTCAAACTCTCCCTTGGCCAAGCCGATGGGGCGTTTTCCTTTGGGGAGGTGGGGCAGGGGGTGTACCTCGGCGATGGGTTGGCCGTGCTTGGTGAGCAGGATGATCTCCCCAGGGGGTAATTGTTTCAGATGGCTGGAAAGATGGGTTTTGAATTCGGAAAGTGTCAGGCGAATCATGGCGTTATTTTACCTGCAAGAAAAGTCGACAAACCCAAAATAACCGATATTTCAGTGAGATGGTCAGAAAAACAGCGATCCATTCCATCAGGTCAAAATTTCAGCCCCCTCTCCTCTATTTCGATCCATCCAAACAGCCCAAAATTTCCCTGGCAGCCTTTCCCGGATCAGGGGCATCCAGCACCCCACGAATGAGCGCTACGCCGTCAGCTCCTGTTGCGGGCACTTGGGCGGCATTTTCCGGGGTGATTCCTCCCAGAGCCAACACCGGGCCGGGGATTTGGGTTCTCAATTGGGTAAATTCGGTGATGCCCAGGGGAGTGGCATGGGGGTGGGAGTGGGTGGGAAAGAGGGGGGAGAGGGTGACATAATCAGCCCCTTCCACCAAAGCGTGGCAAGCCCCTTCCAGATCGTGACAGGAGCGGCCTACAATTTTTTCTTTTCCCAGTAATTTCCGGGCAATATGGGTAGGTAGCCCCGATTCCGGCAGATGCACTCCCTCAGCCTCCACCGCCAGAGCCACATCAACACGGTCGTGGATCAACAGCTGCGCCCCCTGCTGACGGGTCAAGCGCCGAAGCGCTTCAGCCAGGGTCAACAGGGGAGCGCCGGTGAGCCCCTTTTCTCTCAATAAAATATGCCGACCCCCCCCCCGAATGGCTGAAGTAATCCCTGCTGTCAGATCGGGGCACACGTCGCGATCGGTGATCAGAAGGAGTCGAATGGGGGAGATCATGGCATGCCGATCCATTTGTGCATCTGCATTGAGAGCCTCAGCCTACCACCACTTTTCATCACCATCCCAACGCAGCGAGCCACAGCGGTGGGATCGATTTTATTGCCCTTGGCCCGGGGTTGCAGCCAGACGTTGGCGTGGGATTCCTGGCGTTGGTGAATCTCCCGTAAAATTTTTTTTGAAGGGGTCGCCCCCACCACATATTTGATCTCATGGGCAGCCTGATAGATCTCTTCGGGTGGGGAGTGGTTTTTTTTGGGGGAGAGGGTGATCCAGTCGAGGTTTTGTGGCAAAACACCCCCGATACCGCTGGTCTCCATGGCGACCCACCAACCGGCTTGCTTGAAAAAATCCACCAGCTGCTCCAAATGGGCCAAGGCCAGGGGTTCTCCACCGGTGAGGAGGAGATTTTTGTGGCCGGGGCGCAATTTTTTGATCTGGGCGAAAATTTTTTCAGCACCCATGTGTTTTAAGCTTTTGGGGTCTCGATGCAGGGGTTCATCACACCAGGTACAGGTGAGGGGGCAGCCCCAGGCTCTGACAAAGGCCATGGGGCGACCACTCCAGGTGCCTTCTCCCTGAAGAGAGGAAAAAATATCGCAGATGGGGTAACGGGTGGCTTTTTGTGGGGTCATGGGGGGGAAGTTTAACCCAAGGCTGGGAAATCTCTCCAGGGTCGGCAGTGGTGAGGCTTTGAATCCATGGGCCGACTTGAGATGAGGGGGGTAGGGGGACTATGATCCGACACCGGCATCGATAGAGGCGTCCCTGGTGGTTATCAATCATGGGGGGATGGACTGTTCTGCCGGAAGCATTTGGGTCGAAAGGCCTTTCTTTTATCCAGTCCGTGGTTTGGGTCATGAACGATTTGCAAGGATTCATCGATCATCTGTTCGGGCCGGAGAGTCGTCTGGCGACGGAAATTTCCGGCTATGAACCCCGACCGGTTCAAGCCCATATGGCGCGGGTGGTGGCGGAAACCGCTGAACAGGAGAGCAAGCTTCTGGTGGAGGCGGGGACGGGTACCGGCAAGACTTTGGGCTATCTGTTGCCGCTTCTGGCCATGGGGGAGCGGGTGATCGTCTCCACGGCTACCAAAGCCCTTCAAGATCAGATTTGGGATGTGGATATTCCCCTGCTGCGTCGGGTGGGGGTGGGCAACTTTCGTGCAGCGGTGTT
Source organism: Magnetococcales bacterium (assembly GCA_015232395.1). NCBI lineage: Bacteria > Pseudomonadati > Pseudomonadota > Magnetococcia > Magnetococcales > Magnetococcales bacterium. The sequence goes on from JADFZT010000005.1 coordinate 34,016, forward strand.
GAAGGGGCGGAGCAACTATCTCTGTCTCCATCGGTTTCGGGAATTTCAGGATAACCCCATGCTCATCGGCCAGGATGAACGCAACTGGTTCAAACGGGTGAAAGAGTGGGTGCTGCAAACCCGGGTGGGGGATCGGGATGAATTGGCCGACCTGCCCGAACAGCTCTCTTTTTGGCACGAAATCAACGCCGGGGGAGAGCGTTGTCTGGGGCGCAAATGTGGCGACTATAAGGAGTGCTTTCTCTTTAAAACACGAGAGGTGGCCCGGCATTCCGATCTGGTAGTGGTCAACCACCATCTCTTTTTTGCCGATTTGGCGGTCAAGGAGGGGGGCTTCGGCGAAATTTTGCCCCAATATAACGTCGTGGTGTTTGACGAAGCCCACCGCATTCCCGATGTGGTGACCCATTTTTTTGGGGTGGAGGTGAGCAACTATCGCCTGCGGGATCTGGTTCGGGATGGGCGGGAGGCGTTTCAGGAGGTGGGGCCGGACGATACGGCGGTACTGGATGCCTTCGACCGGGTGGAGCTGGCCGCCGCCAGCCTGCGCAGCGCCTTTCCCGCTGAAAATATTCGGGATGCCCTGACGCCGGAGGAGATCCAAAAAGGCCCTGGGCGGGCGTTGGTAACAGTGGAAGGGGCCTTGTATGCCCTCAAGGAGGCGTTGGAGCCCCATCGGGAGCGGAGTGTGGCTTTGGCCAGCTGTGGCCGTCGGGCTGAATCCCTGTTGGTGGATGCGGGGATCATTCGCGCTCTGGACGATCCCGAGCGGGTCTATTGGTATGAAACCCGAAACCGGGGGATTTTTTTGCAGGCCTCTCCCCTGGAGGTGGGCCCCACCCTGCGGGAATCCCTCTACCCAAGAGCCAAATGTATCGTTTTCACCTCTGCCACCCTGGCGGCGGGTCGCGGCCCCAAGGCGTTTGATTATTTTCAATCGGAGATGGGCCTGCTGCCGAATGAGGTGACCCGGGAACAGTTGCCCCCGGCCTTTGACTATCCCAATCAGGCCCTGCTCTATCTACCGGAAGATCTGCCGGAGCCGGAAAATCGGGATTTTGGTCAACTGGTCGTGGCTGAGATTGTCGCCTTGCTGGAGGCCAGTTCCGGGCGAGCGCTCTGTCTTTTTACCAGCTATCGCATGCTGGAGATCGTTCGCATGGGGCTGGAGGGGCGGATTCCCTATCCGATCATGGTCCAGGGGGAGCGGCCCAAGGGGGCGTTGCTGGCGGCTTTTAAAAGTGAAACCGCTTCGGTTTTGTTGGGGGTGGGGAGCTTTTGGGAGGGGGTGGATGTGCCGGGGGAATCCTTATCCCTGGTGATTGTTGATCGTCTGCCCTTTTCTTCCCCGGCGGATCCCCTGATGGCTGCCCGTTTGCGCCACCTCAAAACCAAGGGCGGCAACCCCTTTATGGAACTTTCCCTCCCCAGGGCAGTCCTGGCATTAAAGCAGGGATTGGGTCGTCTGATCCGACGGGGAGGGGATCGGGGGGTGATGGCGGTAATGGATGCCCGGCTGACCCGGCGTCGTTATGGTGGTATCTTCCTGGCGGGATTACCCCCAGTCCCTACAACCCGTGACAGGGAGGCGGTAACACGCTTTTTTTCGTGAATATATTGGCTTTGGATACGGCTACCCCTCTGGGTGGTGCAGCTCTCCTGCTCCGAGGGGAGCCGGTGGAACATGTGCGTTTTGAAGCGGGAGAGGGGCATGTAGCCAAGCTTCCGGAGGCCGTGGATGGTCTGCTCTCCAAGGCGGGTTGGTCTTATGAAGAGCTGGGATTGATTGCGGTCACGGTGGGTCCGGGCTCTTTTGCCGGGGTGCGGGTGGCGTTGGGGTTTGCCAAGGGGTTGGCGTTGGCCAATAACACCCCTTTGGTGGGGGTTTCGACTTTAATGGTGGTGGCGGCTGGCGCTGGCATCGGCTCTGATGTGATGCGCCCGGATGTGGTGGCGGTGATGGATGCCCGCAAGGGAGAGGTTTTTTCGGCTCGCTATCGGTTTGACGAGACGGGTTTTCCTTCGGAATATTGGCCCCCCGGCTGCTGGCTGCCAAGCTCTTTGGCCTCCTCTCTGGGACCAGCGCGTACCCTGATGACGGGGGATGGTTTGAGAGCCCACGAGGCTGTTTTCAAGGAGCATATGGGTAAACGCTTCAAAACCGCCCCGGAGGAAAACTGGGCTCCCCACCCCATGGTGCTGGGGGTGCTGGGCTTGCGGCTTTTTGAGGCCCGGGGGGCGACCCCGGCTGAGGAGTTGGAGCCGGTCTATCTTCGGGTGCCGGAAGCAGAGCGCCATAAAAAGGCTGCCCAAGCCCAGGCGGCGGCATCGGAAGCCAAATCAGGAGATGCCCCCTCCCAATGATTCTGCGCGCCATGGTTGAGGGGGATGCCAAAAAGGCCGCTGCTCTCGATCTGGCCATGGGGACACCACCCTGGTCGTCAGGTATGTTTTTGGAAGAACTCAGGCTCGGCTCCCACTGTCGGGTGTTGGTTGGGCCTCAGGGGGATTTGGCTGGATTTTTGGTGGCCCGCCCCCAGTTTGACGAATGGCACATCATGACCCTGGGGGTGGCCAGAACCCTGCGCCGCCAGGGGTGGGGACGGCGCTTGGTGGAAAACCTCCTGGAGGAGGCCGATCAAGCGGGCTGCCCCAAGCTGCTGCTGGAGGTTCGGCGTTCCAATGTGGGGGCGCAGGCGCTCTACCGGGCCTTGGGTTTTACCTTGCTGCACACCCGCCGGAACTACTATGCCACCCGGCAGGGGCGGGAAGATGCCCTGGTGATGACCTACTGCTGTGGGAGAGGGTAGGGGGCAGTGGGCTGCGAGTGGGATATAAATTGTGACAAATTCGTATCATAAGGCCTTTGACGCATAGACTGGCTGGACTTTGGGCCGAAAAATTGCTGTGATTGTCGGGGGATTCCAGGGGAGTGACCAAAGCTTTCCGTCCATCGAAGAGGACGGGGCTTTGTGTCCATCAACAAGAGAGAGAGGAATAGAAACATGTTTGTCCAAGATGTGATGGTTAAAGAAGTGCGTACCAGCCGGGCCGATGAAGCGGTTCGTTCTGTGGCGGGTGTCATCTGCACCAATAAAATCAGTGGTTTGCCGGTGGTGGATGACAATGGCAAGCTGCAAGGGGTCATCTCGGAAAAGGACATTTTGAACGCGCTTTTGCCCAGCTATTCGGAATTTTTGGATGATCCCATCCGGGGTCGGGATTTTGAGTCCATGGAGACCTCCTACAAAGAGGTGCTCTCCAAGAGCGTCAGCTCCCTGATGACCTCCCGGGTTTTTACCGTATCACCCACCGACCCCATCATGATGGCCGCATCTCAAATGGCCCTGCACAACTTTCGCCGCATTCCCGTGGTGGATAATGACAACACCCTGGTGGGTATCATCAGCTTGGGAGACATCCACAAGGCCATCTTCAAGCGGGAACTGGGTATTCGGGAGTAGTTCACATGGCTGAGGTGGTTCCACGCTGGGAGTGGCGGACCTTTGGTGCTGATTTTTCCGAAGCTGCAAAACGCTTGGCCCAACTGGGCTCTGCCAGGGTTCGGGAGAGCGCCGAGGTCTATCTCATTTCCTCCAAAAGCCACGAAAATACCAAGATTCGCCAGGGATTGATGGATATCAAAACCCTCTGTCAGGTGAATGATCAGAAGCTTGAGCAGTGGATTCCGGCACTTAAAACCGGTTTCCCACTGCAACGGGATCTTCTGGATCGTCTCTTTAAAACCTGGCAGGTGGAGCCATTGGCTCTATCGGGGGATGAATGGGATCTGGATTCTTTCCTGAGCCAGGTGGTGGATAGCCATCCCCACCTGGCCCGGGTGGATGTTTTCAAGGAGCGCCACGGTTATCTCATTGAGGATTGCATTATCGAGGTGGCCTATCTCAAGTTTGATGGCGAGCCGATCCAGACGGTGGCGGTGGAGATGGAAGAGGCGGACCGGGTGTGGGAGAGGGTTGTCTCCCTGGGGTTGGCGGATCGGGAAAATGTCAATTATGTCTCCGCACTCAAGCGGTTTAAGGGGATTGGTTGATTTTGGAATGGCTTGCCGGTCAAGGAAGGCAGGTGTCCGGCGGACCATTGGTGATGAAAGAGGGTAAGCTGGGGAATGGGTTGATCGAGGAGCTCTGGGGGCTTCGGTGAGCTTGGTTTGTCTCAAGAAGGGTCGGGTTTCCGGTCTGACAAGAGGAGGGGTTTGTGTTTTTTCGGGGAGTAGGTGAATGAACAAGCTGGTTGTTTTGTCGGGGCCTTCCTGCATTGGCAAGGGGCCTCTGTTCCAGGCTTTGCGTAAGTTTTTTCCGGAATTGGCAGGAAATTTTCAGCAGTTGGTGCTCTACAATGATCGCGCTCCCCGGCCTGGTGAGGAGGATGGGGTCGACTACCATTTTCGCTCCAGAGGGGAGATCGAGGATCTGCGCAGCAAGGATGGTTTTATCCTGGCAGATGTTCGCGGCGACCTGCAAGCGCTGGAAGTGGCTCAGATTGACCGGATTTTGGAAGCGGGCAATGTGCCTTTTTTTGAGGGCAACCCCTTTGTGCCGGCCAAGTTGAGAGAGGCCGGGCTTTTTGATCGGATCCCCACTCTATCGGTTTTTCTCTCCCCTCTCTCCCGGGAGGAGATTCTCTATCTGAGAGCCCCGGAGCGGCGGGTGGATCTGGCCAAATTTGTCGCCGACGTCCAGGGTCGCAAGCTTTTGCACCGCAACACCCGGCAAAAGATCAATCTTTCCCTGAATGATCTGGAAAACATCGAAAAATGGGCGGCAAGCGCCTTGGTGGAGATGCGGGAAGCGTGGAAGTTTCAGTATATCATTCATCTCCACGATGCCGAGGGCAACGATAACTGGGATGCCTTTTATTATCCCATCGGCAGCGCCCGCAAGGCCCTGATGAACTTTGCCTCCCTGTTGCGGGGAGAAGAGCCCGCCGGAGTGGAAAAGTGGGAGCAGGAGCTGATTCCCTGATCTGCTGATCGAATGGATCGGGGGGGGGGGTGGTTTTTCCGGCAGAGAACAGGGAGTGGCAGCTGACTGAGGTGTTTGGTGGCCCGATATGTTTGGTGGCCCAATAGGTGTTTGGTGGCCCAATAGGTGTTTGGTGGCTAATCTCAGTCAGCTGGAGCGGGCGTTTGGGGCTCGCAACTGAATCAAAACAAAAGAGGGCTTGGATGGGCGTTGAGATCGAAAGAAAATATCTGGTCAAAAATGATGCTTGGCGGGACGGAGCCCAAGGGGTAGCCTTTCGCCAGGGGTTTCTCTCCACCCAAAAGGAGCGGGTGGTGCGGGTCAGAATGGCCGGGGAAAAAGGCACCCTCACCATCAAAGGGGTCACCCGGGATGTTTCTCGGGTTGAATTCGAATATGAAATCCCCAAGGCCGATGCCGAGCAACTGCTGGATCAACTCTGTGAGCGTCCCCTGATCGAAAAAACCCGCTATAAGATTGAACACGCCGGATTGATCTGGGAAGTGGATATTTTTGAAGGGGAAAATGCCGGTTTGATCCTCGCCGAAGTGGAGCTTGAGGACGAAAATCAAGCCATTGAACTCCCCGATTGGGTGGGGGAAGAGGTCTCCTCCGATGCCCGCTACTACAACTCCAACCTGGTAAAAAATCCCTTTAGCAGTTGGCGGGATTGAGGCCTGGGGAAGAGACGCTTTGGCCCTTTATGCCATAGGGGACGTTCACGGCTGCTGTGAACCTCTCGTTGAGCTGCTGGATCGGATCCACTTCAAGCCGGATCGGGATCGTTTGTGGTTCGTGGGGGATCTCATCAACCGGGGGCCCTGCTCCATGGAGGTGCTGCGCCTGGTGCGGGATCTGGGGGATAGGGCTATTTCCCTGATGGGCAACCACGAGGCCCGGGCGGTGGCCGCCTTAAGTGGAGACCCCCGCCAGGCCGCTTTCAAGTCCATGGACTATCTTCGGGATGCCCCGGCTGCCGATGGTTGGGAGGAGTGGCTGCGAAAACGTCCGTTTTTCCATTGGGATCGGGAATCCGGGTTCGCCATGGCCCACGCCGGTCTCTATCCTTCCTGGAGCCTGAAAGAGGCTGAAAAGCGCTCCCGAAAACTGACCGATTGTTACCAGGATCCCAAAAAAATTCGGGCGCTGTTTGCCGGGTTTGGCGGTCCACTCCCGGAAGAAGAGCCCTCAAAAAAGATTCGGGCGAAGGATCCTTTGGCCCAGCTGCGTTTCGACCAGACCGTTTTTACCCGTATCCGTCTTTCCAACCGGGAAGGCCACCTCCTCTGGCCCAAAAAAGCCTTGGCGGCGGGTCTCAGCGATCCGTACTCTCTTCCCCCGGAAAGCTCTCCCTATAAACCCTGGTACGAGCTTTGGCAGACGCCCAAAAAGCAAAAAGTGATCCATGGCCACTGGGCGGCGGCTGGGCTCCAGCTGGGGGAGCAGGTGATCGGTCTGGATACCGGTTGTGTCTATGGGGGGCGACTCACGGCGATTCGCCTGGACGATCCCACGTTACCCATCACTCAGGTTGATTGTCCCGAATATGTCCCCCACAAGTGATTCCTCCCCATCGACCGCTTCGTCGGTTGTGAGCAGCTCTTCGGAGGCTATCAGCCCTGTGGATTCGGTCGTTTCTGGGGATGGCTTGGATGGTTCTACCTCCATTGATTCCGGAACGCCCCGACCTTTCCGGTTTGAGCTACGCCATACCGACCCCACCGGGGCCCGTTTGGGACGCCTGATAACCCGTCGTGGGGAGGTGGAAACCCCAGCCTTCATGCCCGTGGGGACAGCAGCTACCGTCAAGACCCTCACCCCCCGTGAGGTGCTTGAAACCGGCTCCCAGATCATTCTCGGCAACACCTATCACCTGATGTTGCGTCCCGGCCACGAGCGCATCGCCCGTCTGGGGGGATTGCACCACTTTATGAACTGGTCCGGGCCGATTCTGACCGACTCCGGCGGCTTTCAGGTCTTTAGCCTGGGGGCGTTGCGGACTCTTTCGGAGGAGGGGGTGGCCTTTCGCTCCCATATCGATGGCTCGGCCTTTTTTTTGAGTCCTGAAGGGGCCATCAAAGCCCAGGAGGATCTGGGGAGTGACATCATGATGCAGCTGGATGAGTGTCCTCCCTATCCCGCTGAAAAGGATTATCTCGCCCGCTCCATGGCCCTCTCTTTGCGATGGGCACGCCGTTCCAAGGAAGCCCGCAATCCGGATGGTAGCAGTGGCGCTCTCTTTGGCATTGTCCAGGGGGGGATGAACCTGGATCTTCGGGCCGAGTCGGCTGAGGGGCTGATGGATATTGGCTTTGATGGTTATGCCCTGGGGGGATTGTCGGTAGGGGAGCCGCCAGCGTTGCGCCAGCAGGTGCTGGATCACACTCCCCAGCGTCTACCCCCCGATCACCCCCGCTATCTCATGGGGGTGGGCAAGCCCCAGGATCTGGTGGCGGCGGTGGGAGCGGGGGTGGATATGTTTGATTGTGTTTTACCCACCCGCAACGCCCGCAACGGCCAGCTTTTTACCTGGAACGGTACCCTCAACATCAAGGGCGCGCGTTTTCGAGAAGATCAGGAGCCGGTGGCTGAGGGGTGCGGTTGTGAATGCTGCCGCCACTACAGTCGGGCCTATCTCCATCACCTGTTTCGCAGCCGGGAAATATTGGGCTTGAGGCTGATGACTCTGCACAATCTGCATTTTTATCAGGAGTTGATGGCCGGGATGCGCCAGGCGATCTCAGAGAACGGGTTTGAAGGGTTCAGAAAAGAGTTTGCCGCCCGGTTGGCTGCTGGGGGATAGTCGATGACAGGGGAGGCGAATTTTTAAGGTTTGAAAGTCTTTTCAAGTGGGCAGGTTGGCAGGTTGATAGGTCACTTTAACTTTTAAATTTTAAAGCAAGAGCTTATATGGTGTCTTGGTCAGCCCTTGTTTTTTTGATCGTTTTAAAATTAAAAACAGCAAATACCACTCTACAGCTCAAACTCCAGCCCTTCCAACGCCACTCTACAGCTCAAATTCCAACCCTTCCTGCGCCAGCAGATATTCAGGATCACCCGGTTTTCTGGGATGGCGGTCCAGAGCTTCCTGAAATACTTTTTCCAGGTTGGCATCGTCACGGGTAGGTTCGTGGTGGGTGAAAAACATGGTTTTTACGCCAGCTTCCTTGGCCAGACGCATGTTGCCGTCAAAAGTGCCATGCCCCCACCCCTGTTTGGCAGGATAGTCGTCCCGGGTGTAGGAGGTGTCGGCGATGAGGACATCCACCCCCCGGACAAAATCGAGAATGGCCTTGTTTTTCTGGGTCATAAATTTTTCATACTTGTGATAATCCTCATCTTCGGGGGCATAGAGGTTGTAGAGTTCCTCGTGATCTCCGGTGAAGAAGACTGTTTTGCCGTTGCATTCGATTTTGTAGCCGAAGTTGAGCACCGGATGGTTCATAAAAATATTGGTCACTTTGGCTGATCCCGCCTGAACGGTCTGATGTTCGGCCAGGGTGACATATTTGGTGGTAGCTTTGAGTTCTTCCTCCCGGACTGGAAAATAGGAATATTCCAGCTGGCGGGCCAAAATGGAGCTGATCCCCCGCTGCTCTACCGGATCAAAGGCGCCATAGATGTTGAGGTTGTTGCCGGGGATGAAGGAGGGGATAAAAAACGGCAGACCCTGAATGTGATCCCAGTGGGTATGGGTGATAAAGATGTGACAGGTCAGCGGCAGCTCCGGAAACAGGGTCTGGGCCAGCTGAAAAATGCCGGTTCCCGCATCCAGGATAATCAGATCGTTGTCATCGCTGCGGATTTCGATACAGCTGGTATTGCCGCCATATTTGAGGGTCTTGGGACCGGGACAGGCAATGGAACCACGCACGCCCCAAAATTTGATTTTCATGGTCGGCTGTTCCATTTCATGGCTGTCATCCCCTCACCCTTGATGCAGAATGAACCAGGTTTTTTTCCACTCATTGGAAAAATCCCCCAGTGAGTTGATGAGTTCCCCGAGATCCATGTTGAACCGACTGGCAATAGGGGGGGGCAGTTGTTCCACGACGGGGTTGCCGCTTTTACCGATACGCAGTTTTTTGACGATCTGGTTGGCTGCAAACACACAATCCCCCATGGGGGATGGGGAACCTTTGCCTCTGGGGGCGTGGTGATTTTGAATGCTGGCGACCAGTTCGTTGGGTAGATGCCATTTTTTGGCAAGCATCGCGCCAACCCGGGTGTGGTCGGTGCCCAGCAGCTTTTTTTCCGCCTTCAGGAAGGGGATGTTTTTTTTGGAGGCCCTTTTAATCGCTTTGGCGTACTCCTTGGGCATATAGCGGGCCAGGACCACCTTGCCAAAGTCGTGGAGCAGTCCCGCCACGAAATAATCGGCTGATTCCAGCTCCGAGGCTCCCAGACGCCGACTGAGGCGTTTGGCGACGATAGCGGTGCCCAGGGAGTGCATGAGCAGATTGGTCAGATATTCGTCGTCTTTTTCTTCGTTCGTCAATACACCAACAGGGGCGATGGTCAGGGCAATGTTTTTAATGGTGTTGATCCCCACAAAAACCACGGCCTGATTGATGGAGAGAATGGTCCGGGAGAGCCCGAAATAGGGGGAGTTGAGAATTTTCAGAATTTTCAGAGTGAGCACCGGATCGTGGCCGATGATCTCAATCAGTTCCTTGGGGGGACAATTGATATCGGTGGTGAGTTGCAAAATGCGATAGACGCTTTGCGGGAAAGCGGGCATTCGCTCAACCATCTGGACCAATTTTTTATTCGAAATGCCCATGTATTGCCAATTACGGTGTCAGAGCTGCATCGCCAATGGAATAACGTACCTTTACAAATGGTCGGCTCCATCCTAGCGTCAGGGTCGGATGAAGGGGGGCGTTGCCCGGAAAAAAAACCAAACGTAAAGGTTTAGTCGGTCTGGAAGCAACTGCAAAACCCAAGCCAGGATGGTTTTTTTCTGATTCCGGTTTTTTTGTACAGTCCGCTCCTTGCCGAGTATCCGGGGTTGTCGCTACCATGAGAGGCTTACCCGGAACCTTGATACCCAACCACTGAAACAATACCTTGAACCATAGCGCGTCGAAACGGTTTTTGAAAGGTTGGGGGAAAATGTTTGGATGGGCGGATCATTTTTGCAAAAAATGACCATCATTTCTCTCGAAAATCTAAAATGGGGTGGAACCTGCCGGAATCTATTCAGGCGGTTGTCCACAACGGTGTCGTGACATGTCAAAGGGTGATATCCGAGAGATTTTGAAAAACAGCGATCTGCTGATGGATGGTCGGGAAATCAGCAAGATTGTGGCGGTGGCCATTACCGGGGATCAACCCCTTGAAATCCGGCTGGAAGATGGCCAAGGCCCTTTTTCCTCCCACCTGCTCAAGTCGGTCAAAGGGCGGCGGGGCAAGCCCGATTTATTGCAGATTTCCCCTCTCGATCCATGGCCTGGCAAAAAAAGAATCCGGCCAGGAAAAAGCGTCGACGTACGTCTGTTTATGGGGGGGTATGCCTTGATTTCCCGACTGACATTGTTGGAAGGTGAGGATAAAGGGGGGAGGGAATCTCCCTTACAGCTGAGCTTTCCGACCTTTTTCAGGGTGGAGGCCCCCAGGCAGGTGAGCCGCTATCCCGTACCTGGGCAATTTCCCTGTACCGTGATTTTGACCGATTCCGACAATACCCCCATCAAAGGTATTCTTCAGGATATCAACCAGGAGGGGGTATCCTTTTCCCTGGCCATGGGGGAGTTGGAACTTCGCCAGGGAGACGAAACAGTCCTGACCATCCAGCCCCAGGAGCCGAACCAAACCGAATGTCGTTTAAGCGGCAGGGTTTTATTTGCCCGGGAAGAGGACGAACCCGATGAATCATCCGGCAAAAAATGGATGCGCTATTCCCTTCGGATTGGCGAAATAGAAGATGAACAAGCCTTTGAAAGGCTTTTTGCCAACATTAAACTATTCGCCGAGGAACGTTTTGGTAAGTCTGTTCTGACGGCTAATTCCTATATCAACGCCGTGGCTATCTGAAGGTTGCATCACTGGTTGCTGGATATTCGCCAAATGCGAAGGATATCCGAAATATATCAAGCTCCGGTCGTGCTGCGGCGGCCGGGTGGTCAATGAGGAGAGTTGAATGTTCGATCTGATTCCAAACGCTTATGCCCAAGGAGCTCCCGAGGGTGCCCAAGCGGCCATGGGCAATATCATCTTCATGGTTTTGCTGTTTGCGATTTTTTACTTTCTGTTGATCCGGCCCCAGCAAAAACAGGCCAAGCTGCACAAGGAACTACTGGAAAACCTCGGTCGTGGGGATTCCGTGGTGACCAGCAGCGGTATCCTGGGGCGGATCCACAAGATTGACGACGAGGATGTCCTTCTGGAAGTGGGGCAGGTTGAAACAGCCAACCGCCAGTTTAAAGCCGTCCGTATCAAAATTCGCAAAACCAACATCGCCACCGTGACTGCCAAGTCCGGTGCACCGGCTCCGGAAAAATCGGACGATAAAGATTCGGACGAACCAAAATCGGACGACAAATAGCCAGACCATCCCAAGCACTCACCGAATAACGCCCCAAAGGACGCCCCGGAAGTGGTTCGGGCGAAAAGTCGAGGACGGTAACAACCATGCGTCAACTGCCCTTGTGGAAACCCCTGTTAATTCTGGGGATTGCCCTGACATCTCTGTTCTATGCCCTGCCCAGTCTGCTGGGAGGAGTGGATGAGGAGTGGCCTTCCTGGCTGCCCAACCAAGTGATTCTCAGGGGGCTCGATCTCCAAGGGGGGCTCTACCTGCTACTCCACGTAGAGACCGATAAGGCGGTGGAGCAGACCGCTGAAAATTTGGTGGATGAGGTGCTGGGGGTGTTGCGCGAAAAGCGTCTGCGCCACCTGGGGGTAAAGCGTGCTGGCATTTCTGCTGTTGAAATGCGCCTCTCCAAAGGGAGTGACCCGGAGGAGGTCCGCAAGGTTTTAAGAGACGAGTTTCCCGATCTTTTGCTGGAGGACATGGCGGAAGGTGCAGGAATCAGGCTGGCCATCACGCCGGATAAACAAAAAGAGATCAAGGGATTCGCTGTTGAGCAGTCGATCCAGACCATCCGCTCACGGATCGATCAGTTCGGTGTCAGCGAACCCACCATCCAAAAGCAGGGCCAGGAACGCATCCTGATCCAGCTTCCCGGTCTCCAGGATCCGGCCCGGGCTAAAGCCCTGATCGGTCGGACTGCTCGCCTGGAATTCAAAATGGTGGACGAAAAAGGGGATCTGGCTACGGCCCTGGATGGTCGCGTACCCCCGGGGGATGTGGTTCTCTATGGGGATCAACAGGCCCGGGACGGCTCCACCTATCAACAGCCCTACCTGCTTAAAAAACGCACGGTGTTGACCGGGGCCTATCTCAGCGATGCCCGGGTTAATTTTTCCGCCCAATACAACGAGCCTCAGGTGTTGGTCTCTTTTAACCGCCAGGGCGCCCGAAAATTTGCCCAAATCACCGCCAACCACGTCAATGAGCGGATGGCCATCGTTTTGGATGGCAGAGTCTACTCCGCACCGGTGATCCAGGAGCGAATCGATGGGGGGCGGGCTTCGATTACCGGCCGCTTTACCACCGACGACGCCCACGATCTGGCCATCGTGCTGAGGGCCGGTGCCTTGCCCGCTCCGGTAAAAATTTTGGAAGAGCGCACGGTGGGTCCGACTTTGGGTCGGGATTCGGTGGAGCAGGGGTTGGCTTCCATCCTGATCGGTGGTGCCCTGGTGCTGGTCTTCATGGCGCTCTACTATCGCGGTTTTGGTCTATTGGCCAATATCGCGGTGCTGCTGAATATCCTCATCCTGATGGCTGCGTTGACTTTCCTTCAGGCTACTCTGACTTTGCCGGGGATTGCGGGTGCGGTGTTGCTCCTCGGTATGGCGGTGGATGCCAATGTGCTTATTTTTGAGCGCATACGGGAGGAGTTGCACTTGGGCAAGACCCCCTTGGCCGCTATTGATCATGGCTATTCCAAGGCTTTTTCCACCATCATGGATGCCAATATCACCACTCTGATCACGGCGGTAGTGCTCTACCAGTTTGGTACCGGTCCGGTTCGGGGGTTTGCTGTGACCCTCTCCATCGGTCTGGTCGCCTCCATGTTTACAGCTATTTTCGTCACCCGGGTGGTGCTGGCACTGGCCATGCGCAACAGGCCGTTTGCCAAGCTTTCCATCTAAAAGACCAAACTTTCCCGCACCTCAACCTCCAGGACCCATGATCGGCCCGGTATATGGAACTCATCACCAAAAAGACCCACATCGATTTTATTCGCTGGCGTAAGCTTGCCTTTTCTTTTTCAATAGGCTTGATCCTGTTAAGCCTGATCTCCCTGGGTGTTCAGGGGCTCAACTACGGCATCGACTTTTCCGGCGGCACCCTGGTACAACTCCGTTTTCCAGGGCCAGCCCCTGTTGGGGAGATTCGCAAGGCCCTCTCTGACCTTGATCTGGGGGATGTGGTCATTCAGGAGTTTGGCCGCCCGGAGGAAATTTTGGTCCGGGTGGAGCGTCAGGAAGGTCAGGAAGCGTCGAGCAATCAGGCCCAACTGGCCCAGCGGATTGTCGCCTCTCTCAATGGCTTGGCCGGGGAAGAGGGGGTTGAACTGCGACGGGTTGAATTTGTCGGACCCCAGGTGGGTGAAGAACTCACCACCAAGGGGATCATGGCGGTTCTCTACTCCATGATAGTGATTTTGGCCTATGTGGCCTGGCGGTTTGAGTTGCGCTTTGCCTATGGCGCAGTCTTGGCCCTGATTCACGATCTGGCCATTACGGTGGGTTTCTTTTCTCTCCTGCAAAAAGAGTTTACCCTGGTGGTGGTGGCCGCACTCCTCACCGTGATTGGCTACTCCCTGAACGATACCATCGTTGTGTATGATCGTATCCGGGAGGAGATGAAGCGGCTTAAAAAAGAGCCCATGACTCTGATTATCAATGAGGCGGTCAACCGGGTTTTGGCCCGTACTTTGGTAACCTCTTTGACCACCATCCTGGTTCTGGTCGCACTGATTCTTTTCGGGGGTGAGGTGATTCACGATTTTGCCCTGACCCTTTTTCTGGGTGTGCTGGTTGGCACCTATTCATCCATCTTCGTTGCGAGTCCCATGGTGCTGTTAATGGACCGCAAAGGCCGTTGACCGCTTATCTCGCAGGTGCCGCTCATGAGTGATAGTGATAACGATTACGATACACGCTTCCAGGTGATCGATCCCAAGTTTACCCCGGAAGAGGATCGCGTGTATGAAACTGAAATGGCTGCTCTGAAGCGTCGGATCAAGGGGGGGGACTCCTGGAATAAGGCCGTCAAGCAGTGCAAATTGGATGATGGCGAACTGAAAAAAATCATCCTGGAGGATTTTCTCAAGATCACCGTGGCCGAGCGCCACTTTCAAGGGGGGGATAGCCTGAAAAAAGTAGCCAAAACCCTGAAAGTATCCTTGAAAGATCTGATGGCCATCAAGGAAAGCATGCTCAAGGAAGTGCAAGCAGCTGCCGTCAAAGCCTACCATCTGCAACAACCCAAGCCCAACTGATTTGGCAAGCAGGCACTTTTTCTGTTGTCGCTGAACCTGTTCCGATCAGAAAATATCCAGTCCAGAGGGGGGCTGGTATAGGGCTGAAACGGGCGTTGCAAAGTGCGGTGCAGGCCATGCCTGAATTTTTTGCCCAAGGCATTCCTTTCCGGCTTATAATGAATCTCTTTGGATATTGATCGAATCAGAAGGATAAATCAGTGGCGCGGATATTGGTGATTGATGACGATGTGGGGGTTCGGGAGCTGCTGCGGGCATTTCTCGACGAGGCTGGCCACCAGGTTGTAGAGGCCCCGGATGGACGGCAAGGGGTGCAGCTCTTTCGGGATGAACCGGCAGACCTGGTGATTACCGATATCCTCATGCCGGAGAAGGACGGGGTGGAAGTGATCATGGAACTCAAGGAGCGCTACCCCGAGGTGCGTATCCTGGCAGTTTCCGGTGGCGGGCGAGGGCTGGAGGCTGAGGTCAACCTGCGGGTGGCCAAAGAGTTCGGTGCCATGCATGTATTGCCCAAACCATTCACTCAGCAGGAGCTTCAGGAGGCTGTCACAGCACTTCTGGGCGCATAATAGTCTGGTCAGTCAAGTCATTATTGCTTTGGTGGCTTGGGCTTTGGGTTCTTCTGGTGCATGAAGCTGTGGTTTGGCGCTTGATTCGTAGCAACCATCGGTTGGGATTGATAGTCATTCCAATACGCAAGGTACACTCTGATAGAGGCTTTCCAGGAAAACGCACACGTAGGATCTGGTGAGCCGTGCGAACCCCATCAATCAAGACCGATTGCCATTTTAATTTGGAACGACTATATCGGGAATGCTGTGGCCCTGCCGGTGGGGTATGGGGTAGCAGGTTTTATCAGAAAGCATCAGTCTGCTTCTGCTTTGAAAAGGGGTTGCTGATTGATTCTACTTACGCTTCGAACGACACCCCGCCACCGGCTCCATGGATTCATGTACCGGCAGCGGGGCGGGTGGTGCTGTATCCCTTAGCGCCGCTTTTTCTTTGAACGCTCTACGTGATCCTTCAATTCCTTGGTCAGGGTATCCAGGACATCATTAACTGAAGCGACGACCGTGGAGTTTTCCTTGGTGGCGGTAATGGTGGTGCCAGCCACATTGACCACGGCCTTGGCTTCGGCGCGCTGATCGTTTTTATGGGCTTTGACCTCGATGCTCACCCGGGCGTGGGTGATGGGGCCAAACCGTTGATCCAGGTTTTCCATCCTTTTTTGGATCCGCTCCCGCAACTCGTCGCCCAGTTCGACCTGCCGACCTTCCAGTTTAATATCCATTTAGCCGTTCAGCTCCTCTCATAATGCCGATACATGATCCGCCAATTTCCGACGGTTTGTGCTTATCCGTTGTGTCTTGAGTCTACAGGTGTCGTTGCCCATCAGCCTCCGACAATGGCCAACAAAACACCAGCCGCCACTGCCGAGCCGATGACGCCAGCCACATTGGGCCCCATGGCGTGCATCAGCAGGAAATTATGGTGATTGGCCTGCAGTCCTACCTTGTTGACCACCCGGGCCGCCATGGGTACAGCTGAGACTCCGGCAGCACCAATCAGGGGGTTGACCTGACCTTTGGTAATCCGATGCATCAGTTTCCCCATCATCAGTCCCGCAGCCGTCCCAACGCTAAAGGCGATCACCCCGAGGACCAGGATACCCAGGGTTTCGACACTTAAAAATTGTTCGGCCGAAAGCTTGGAGCCCACCGCAAGGCCCAAAAAGATGGTGACGATGTTGATCATCTCATTTTGGGCGGTTTTGGAAAGCCGCTCCACCACACCACTCTCTCTGAGCAGATTGCCAAAGGTAAGCATGCCGATCAAGGGGGCAGCTGTGGGCAGCAGCAGAGCGCAGAGAATCAGCACGGTGATGGGGAAGAGCACCCGCTCCAGCTTTGAGACCGGGCGCAGCTGCTGCATCACCACTTGGCGTTCTTCCTCGGTGGTGAGGGCCATCATGATGGGGGGTTGAATGAGAGGCACCAGCGCCATGTAGGAGTACGCTGCCACCGCAATGGCCCCCATCAGATCCGGAGCCAGGCGTGAGGAGAGAAAGATCGCTGTTGGGCCGTCAGCGCCACCGATGATGCCGATGGCGGCTGCATCTGCCAGGGAAAAGTCAAATCCAGGCAGAACGTTCAGAGCCAGAGCGCCCAGGAGGGTGATAAAGATGCCAAATTGCGCGGCAGCCCCCAGAAAGATGGTGCTGGGGCGGGCAATCAGGGGGCCGAAATCGGTCAGAGCCCCCACCCCCAAAAAGATGATCAGCGGAAAGACGCCGGTCTTGATCCCTGTGTTGTAGACATAATAGAGCATGCCTCCAGGGTCGGAGATTCCCGCGACCGGAATGTTGGTGAGAATGGCGCCAAAGCCGATGGGTACCAAAAGCAGTGGTTCGAACTGCTTGACCACAGCCAGATAGATCAGCAGCCCCCCAACGGCCATCATCAGAACCTGGCCCCAGGTAAAGTTGGCCAGTCCTGTCGTTTCCCAAAGTGTCAGTAAATGTTCCATAGCGGCACTGGGCTCAGGCGATCATGAGGAGGGTGGCGCCCACCTGGACGTTGTCACCCACCGCGACGGAAACTTCAGTTACTTTGCCATCCCGGGGTGCGCGCACCTCGGTTTCCATCTTCATCGCTTCCAGAATCATGATGACATCACCCGATTTGACGGTGCTGCCCACCTCCAGCGGAATGCGGTAGATGGTGCCTGCCAGAGGGGAGGGGACCGGTTCACCACTCCCTGCTGGAGCGGCGGCCGGAGCCGGGGCTGCGGCAGGTGCTGCGGCGGGGGTGGCGGAGCTGACTTCACCCCCCGGACCCACCTCCACGTCATATGCCGTGCCGTTGACCACCACCCGGTATCTTTCCGGGCCGTCAGTGGCGGGGGCTGCGGCGGGAGCGGCCTTTTTGGCAGCCGGAGCCACATCATCCGCACTGGGTACCGGTTCGAAGGCGTCGGGATTGTTGCGGTTTTTGAGAAACTTGAGACCCACCTGGGGGAAAAGGGCGTAGGTGAGAACATCGTCGATTTCGTTTTGGGCCAGTTGAATGCCTTGTTCGTCGGCGATTTTCTTGAGTTCCGCCGTAAGCTTCACCACTTCCGGCTCCAGCTTGTCAGCTGGGCGCACGGTGAGGGGTTTTTCCCCGGGTTCGAGAACCCGTTTTTGGATTTCAGTATTCATGGGGGCGGGGGTGGAGCCATATTCGCCCCGCAGAATGCCTCGGGTCTCTTTGGTGATGGACTTGTAACGCTCACCCATCATGACATTGAAGACCGCCTGGGTGCCGACAATCTGGGAGGTGGGGGTGACCAGGGCGATGTAGCCCAGATCCTTGCGTACCCGGGGGATCTCCTCCAGGACCTCGTCCATTTTGTCGAGGGCCCCTTGCTGCTTGAGCTGGTTTTCCATGTTGGTGAGCATTCCACCCGGCACCTGGGCCAGGAGAATCCGGGAATCAACACCCTTCAGGGAGCCTTCAAATTTGGCATATTTTTTCCGGACTTCGCGGAAATAGGTGGCGATCTCTTCCAGGGGTTTAAGATCCAGGCCCGTATCCCGTTCAGTTCCTTCCATGATGGCGACAATGGACTCGGTGGCGGAGTGTCCGGTGGTCATGCTCATGGAGGAGATGGCGCTATCCACCATGTCGATGCCCGCTTCGGCCGCCTTGAGGATGGCGGCGGTGGACATGCCGGTGGTGGCGTGGCACTGCATGGCCAGCGGTATGTTGACCGACTCTTTCAGGCGGGTCACCAGCTCTTCGGCGATATAGGGCTTCATCAAGCCCGCCATATCCTTGATGCAGATGGAGTGGGAGCCGAGATCTTCCAGGCGCTTACCCATATCGACCCAATAGTCCACATCGTGAACCGGGCTGATGGTATAGGAGAGGGTTCCCTGGGCGTGCTTGCCAGCCTTGATGGTGGCGGCGACCGCCGTGCGCAGGTTGCGGACGTCGTTCATGGCGTCAAAGATGCGAAAGACATCCATGCCGTTGGCCGCTGCCCGCTCCACAAAGCCTTCCACCACGTCGTCGGCATAGTGACGATAGCCCAGGATATTTTGTCCCCGGAAGAGCATCTGGGTCCGGGTATTGGGCATGGCCGCTTTCAGCCTGCGCAGACGCTCCCAGGGATCTTCCCCGAGAAAGCGGATGCAGGAGTCAAAAGTGGCGCCACCCCAGATTTCCAGGGACCAGTAGCCGATCTTGTCCAACTGGGCGGCGATGGGCAGCATATCGTCGATGCGCATCCGGGTGGCCAGGAGAGACTGATGCGCGTCACGCAGAACCAGTTCCGTGATTCCGAGAGGTTTTTTCATGATGATCCGACATCCCTATGAAGAATGTGAAAGGGGTGTGGGGGTTAAAGCCCACACCTTGAGCGTCAGCTTGTTTTAGTTGTTTCTCGTGCGATAACGGTGCACGGCGGCAGCGATGACGGCCAGATGTTCCTGACCTTGAACCGCCGGGGCGGGGCGTGCTGTGGGCGGTTGGGGTAGTTTGGATTCGACCCATTGGGAAAATTTGGACATCTGACCTACAATGACGACCAGTAGTGCCAAAAAGGCAAACACTGTGCCCATGCCGAGGATCATGAGTTCAAACCCGCTTACAATCAGTTCAGAAACCGGCATACGGCTCCTCCCAGTATTAAGTTGCTTGAGATTGTCGCTTAAGCTGTTTGGAGTCCCATCCTGGACCCAAAATCCCTCTTATACCACTTTTTTCAGGCTATATTCCAGGATACCTACCGCACCCGCCTTGACGAGCTTGGGAATCAGGTCCCGAACCCGGTGGCGTTCCACTACGGTTTCCACCGCCAGCCACTCCTTGTCCCGGAGGTGGGCGATGGTAGGGGAGGTGAGGGAGGGGATGAGATCGAGTATGGCCTCGGATCCTTTTGCGGGAATGTTCATCTTGAGGGCCACCTTGTGCCGGGCGGTGAGGGCGGCGGTCAGGAGCAGGGCCAGCTGGTCCATTTTTCCCCGCCGCCAGCTATCCTCCCAGGCCTCTTTGTTGGCGATCAGTTTGGTGCGGGTGACCAGCAGCTCTTCGACGATACGCAGGCCGTGGGCTTTGATGGTGGAGCCGGTTTCGGTGATTTCCACCACCGCATCCACCAGCCCCTCCACCACTTTGGCTTCGGTGGCTCCCCAGGAAAAGTCCACCTGGGCCTCGATGTTGCGTTCCTTGAGAAAGCGACGGGTGAAGTGTTCCAGCTCCGTGGCAATTTTTTTGCCGTTCAGATCATTGATGGAGCGGATGGGGGAGTCTCCGGGCACCACCAATACCCAGCGGCAGGCTTGGTCGGAGCTTTTGGAATATTCCAGGGTGGCCACTTCCACCACTTTATCCTGGCAGTTGCGCTCGATGATCCAGTCCAGACCCGTCAGCCCCATATCCAGGGTGCCGTCGGCCACATAGGGGGCCATTTCCTGGGGACGAACCAGAGAGCAGGTGATTTCCGGGTCGTCGATGGAGGGAAAATAGTTGCGTGAGCGGGAGGAGATGGACCAACCCGCCTGGGCAAAAAGTTCGATGGTGGCGTTTTCCAGGCTTCCCTTGGGAATCCCCAGTTTCAGTTGAGGCATGCGACTTCCTTTTTCTTTAGCACCCCGAAAAGCGGATGGTGCGGTCTTGATTTGGTGATGAACGGGTTTGTGGCTGGTGATTCTTTATGCATCGTTTTGATTGGCCATAATTTAAAAGTCAATCAAACCTATAGATTAACATTGCCCCGGTTGGCTTCACAATGGGCCGTCGGGTTTGAGAGATGCCCGCGTCGGCAGCAATAGATGGAGGGGGGGTGGGCCGATGAGGGTTTGAGCGAATGACAGGATCATGGGGAGCAGGGGGAATGGTTTTTCTGGAGTGAGAATCAAAACTATTAAAGAATACAGTCTGTTTTTAGGTGGCATGGGCGCAATAACCAGGTGCCGCAAGGGTGCGCGGGAGGGGGTGGTTGTCTCTTGAATTATCCATGAATGATGGTACACTCCTGCAGTTGAAGAAAAAGGGGGAGCCAAATTTGCTTTCATGGCCCTTAGTCGAAAAAGGTCTCAATCAATTTTCATGGAGATAACCGAACGATGCCGATGACCAATATGACGGTGGATTTGCTGGCTGGGGAGAGCGTTAAAGTGGTTGGCCCCGGAACCATGGAATTTCATGCCCCTGAGCTGGCCAATGTCGCCAAGGGAGGCGGTGCTGCGGCTGGCAAGGGCAAAGCCGCACTGGCTGGTGGCGGCAAAATGGCCGTTGCGGCTGGCCAGGGCCAAGGGGCCACTGTTGGCGGGGGCAAGCTGATCGCGGCAGCGGGCAGTACCGGTACTGGAGCTGCTGGAAGTGCCGGGACCATCTGGACCGGCAAAGGCTTGAGCCTGGGGCTGGGGTTGGGGTTGGGTGCCTGGGGGCCGGTGATTGTCGCAGGGGCTGCCCTGGGGGGGTATGTCTACTGGCGCAAAAAACAAGCTGCCAAGGTCTGGCCATTCTGATCTGGCTGCCACTCTCCTGAAATCATCCCGGTAACGGGATGATGGTCAGGGGGCACACCTGTTGTACTGAATACACCTAATATAAGACGACTGGTGTGGGTAGCTGAAACAGCGATGTCTGCATCAATCTGAACCCCTGGGATGGAATGGTCCCAAGGGAGGGCCTGAACTGTCTGAAGCACGGACCGGGCTGGGGTTTGCTGATCGGGATTGGCCGTTCCATGTCAGAACATTTCATGTGAGGAGTAGAAATGGCAACATCATCTGGTAAGGTTTTTCTTAAGAGGAGCAAGGGCAATCGCAGCAAGGTGCTGGCCATTTTCAGCTACCTGGGCATGCTCTGCTTTGTGCCGCTTATCTTTAACCGGAATGATGAATATGTCCATTTCCATGCCCGCCAGGGATTGGTCCTTTGGATTTGGGGCGTGCTGGCCATCTTCAGCCTGCATATTCCCCTGCTCGGGGCCTTTATCTTCAGCTCCTCGGTCATCTTTGTCATGATTCTTTCAGTGATCGGCATCAGCTCGGTGGTGCTCTCCCGAGCTTGGCGATTGCCTCTGGTGGCCTTTGTGGCCGACAGGATGTAATATCCCCGACGGGATTATGGCGAAAGCCTTGGGCTTCAGGCGGACCCATTTTTTTCTTAAAGGGGCCGCCAATCTTTTTGTTTTCTGGCCCAGGATGGGCTGGAATTAAACGCAAAACCGGTTTATTGCCGAGACGTAACCCCTCTTGGAACAGCCGGTTTCGTGCGGGAAGACCTGATGCCGGGCCTTCTCTACCCGGGTTGGATCAGACGATGGATCCATCACTTCCGGACGAAACGGAATTCCACACATCAGGATTGAACTAAATCAAGCTTCCTTGACGGATGCATGTGTATTTTTGTATCCAAATGGGCGGTTCTACTCAGGGGATAGTGAGAGGGATAATGGATACGTCTTTGGAAAACGCATCACAGCTGTTTCTGGGAATTGATCTGGGAACTTCCCGGACCACCATCATGTCGAACCGGGGGGCCAAGGAACTGGTTCGCTCCGTCGTGGGCTATCCCCGGGATATCATCGGCGTCAAGCTTCTCAATCGCACCAGCGCCATCGGTGAAGAAGCTCTGGAAAAACGCTCCTATATGAATCTCTATCATCCTCTTGAGGACGGGGTTCTCAAGGAAGATGAAAAACATATCCAGGCAGCCCGGGAGCTGATTCAACACGCCATCAGTCTCGCTGGCCCCCGGCCCGGGGACCAGGTGTGTGGGATTCTCGGTGTACCAGCCCGGGCCTCCATCACCAGCCGCAACCAACTGCTGCAGATTGCCGAGGAGTTGATGGATATCTCCCTGGTGGTCTCTGAGCCATTCATGGTGGCTTATGGATTGGGCAAGCTGAATAACGCGATCATCATTGATATTGGTGCGGGCACTATCGATCTATGCGCCATGAAGGGTAACATTCCCGGTGCGGCTGATCAGGCCACTCTCCTCAAGGGAGGGGACCACATCGACGAATTCCTGGCCAACGCCATCTCCGAGTCCTATCCGGATGTGCAGATTACCAAAGTGCTGGCCAGAAAGATCAAGGATCAGTACGGTTTTGTCGGTGAAGCCAAGGAAGAGGCCATCGTGACCCTGCGGGCTTCCGGTAAGCCGGCCCCCCACGATGTCACCCAGGAAGTGCGGGCCGCTTGCGAAACCATCGTCCCGGATATTCTGGACAGCCTGGAAAAACTGATCCAGACCTTTGACCCGGAAGATCAGGACGAGGCCGTGAGCAATATCATCCTGGCTGGAGGAGGCTCCAATATTGTCGGTCTGGATGTCGCCCTGGCCTCACGCCTCAAGGATTACGGCAACGTCAACGTCTCCCGGGTAGCCGACTCCGACTATGCCGGTTGTGCCGGCGCCTTGAAACTGGCTACCGAACTGCCTCCAGAATATTGGAGCCAAGTAGGAGATGTGGTCGGCAGCTGATTTTTGCGCTGCGAATGAACCTACCGACGGCGGTCGCCAGTTGTCTAAGGCGGTCGCCGATCAGTTTGGTGGGGTGGTGACTCTTAAGTCTGGGAGTTGAAACGTCGAGATGAGTTCGGCATGAAAAGACGCGATTTTTTGAGAATAGCTGGTGCCGGGGCTGCGCTTTGCACTCTCCCTGGACAGGCTATGGCCGGTTATGCGCGTGTTCGTCCCAAGCGTCGTAACCGCCTGGACAGCGATCAGGAATATGCCAACTATCTCGATAAAATTCGCCTGTTTGACCGGGACCATCCCGGTGATTTTCAGCTCGATCAGGAGCGCATGACCCTCCTCAACGCCACCGCTGATCGCTTCAGGCGACTGCAAAAGCTGGTGGGTTTTGCCAACTTTACCCTCCTCGGTTTTGATCGGGGCTTGCGATTTGCCAAACGCTATCCCCAGGTGGGCTCATTCACTCGGGAAGAGCTTGATTTTTTGGAGATGATTTTTTCCGAACAGGCCTCCCTCTACGGCTTTTTCGGCGATAAGCCCCTCAAGCAGATCACCGCACGGATTCCCAGGCGGGAAGTGGTCAAAATCCCCCGCACCGGTAATTATCTCTACAAGGGGAGCCCTCAGAAGACCTACGAAAGAATTCGTCGGGATGTGGGAGACCGGGTGATTCTCACTTCGGGGGTGCGCAGCGTCGTTAAACAGTTTTTGCTGTTTTTATCCAAAGCCCAGGAGACCAAAGGCAACCTTTCCCGCGCCTCCAGGGCTCTCGCTCCACCAGGATACTCCTTCCACGGCATCAGCGATTTTGATGTGGGGCAGGTGGGATTCGGAGCCCTCAATTTTACCGAACGGTTTGTCACCACCGACGTTTTCCGGCAGTTGCGGGATCTGGGACACGTCAACCTCCGCTATCCTCGAGACAACTCCCTGGGCGTCCGCTTCGAGCCCTGGCACGTCAAAGTCACTTCCTGATTCATCCCCCACCTTCCTGATCCACGTTTCCTCCGGTTGGCCCCTGCTTCTGAATTTTAGTCAGATCTCTTCGGGATATTGTTTTAGAGGGCTGATCTATTCCATGTGTCAGCATAACATGCTGTAAAATAGTGGTGAATTCATGTAGTCAGGCTGCTTCCTGGATGCTGAGCACCAAGCGTTTGCCCAAAACGGCCAGGGCAGATTCGATTCGGGGGAGTTTGGAGGGATGGCGGGGATCCAAAAGGCGACGGACCTCTTTTTCATCGCAACCTAACCGGCTGGCAAGCTCGGATTTGCTCAACTCCGAATTTTTTAATGCCAGATAAAGGGCTGCCTTGGCGGACATTTGGGCTGGAACCGGAAGGTTTTTCTGGTTTGTGCCAGAGGGGGAAGGGGGTGGGATGGGATCTTTGCGACGGATGCGCCCAGCAATGGCCTCTTCCAGGCAGTCTGAGGCCTCTTCCAGAGCTTCCGCCAAGGTTGTCCCATCGGTGGCCGCCTCTGGAAAATCAGGGAAGGTCACCAGGTGATAGCCTGCTTCATCGATTTCAATGTTGATTGGATAGGTGAATGGCTGTTCCATAGGTATCCCTCATTTGAGATCGCTCTGTTTCAGGCCTAAATCCTTGAGCATCTTGTTAAGTAGACCAGGACCGATCTCTTTTTTGCGATCCTTTACCACTGTCATGGCCTCTCCAAAATAAAGGGTTCCATGACTTCCTTTCCCTCGTTCGCAGATAAAGCGAAAGGGGATATGACGCTCCCGGGCCAGTTTTTTTAACCGGGTCAGGAATTCAGATCCATTCATTGATTGAGTATCGGACAAATTTGTCCAAACATCAATAAAAACAAATCAAATTTGTTTTGGAAGCCATTTTTTTGTTTGCTCTGTAGCAAGTGCAAAGGCGTAGGGAAGGCAGGCCAAAAATGGGTAGAAATGTGATATTGAGGCTGGAGAATGACCCGGTTTTAGAAGGAAAAGAAGGCGTTGATTTCGTCAAACCGATCGACGACCAGGTCGGGATTCATCTCTGCCACGGGGAGGCCTCGGTTGTAGCCGTAGGTGACCAGGATCAGGGGACACTGGGCCGCTTGGGCCGCTTTGGCATCGGTGTCGGAATCACCCACCATCACCCCTTGGGCCGGGGTGGCGTTGAGCTGCTTTAAGGCGTGAAAGATGGGGTCGGGGTCGGGCTTGCGGCGGGGGAGGGTATTGCCGCCGATGACAGTGCTGAAAAAACGGGAAAGATTGAGTTCATCCAGCAGGCGAACGCTGAGATCTTCGGGTTTGTTGGTAACCACCGCCTGGGCTATGCCGGCTTTTTGGAGTTTGGTCAGGGTTTCCACCACACCGGGGTAGGGCCGGGAATGATCGGTGAGATGATCCCGATAGTAGGCGAGAAAATCCTGAACGGCGGCTTCAAAGTCGGGATCCCCTTCCGGCGGTTCGCTCTCTTCCCCCCAAAAACCCCGGGCACACAACACCCGGGCGCCGTTTCCCACCAGATGTCGCACTTCGTGGTGTTGCAGCAGTGGATAGCCCCGTTTTTCCAGGACATGGTTGAGTGCCCCCCAAAGATCCGGGGAGGTGTCCACCAGGGTGCCGTCCAGATCGAAGAGGGCGGCTTGAGGGGAGGGCGTTTGGGCCATTTGGAGCTGCTTTACTTGCGAATGGAGGCGATATAGGGGAGTTCACGGTAGCGTTCGGCATAGTCCATGCCGTATCCCACCACAAAAAGATTGGGTACCTGAAAGCCGATATAGTCCGCTTTGATGGGGAGTGTTCTGCGGGAGGGTTTGTCCATGAGCACACAGGTGGTCACCCGCTCGGCCCCTTTTTTCTTTAGATGCTCCACCGCAAAGGTGAGGGAGTTGCCGGAGTCGAGAATATCATCCACCACCAGCACCTGCCGTCCTTCCAGGTTGTCCCGGCAATCGATATTGAGTTCCACCTGGCCGCTACTTTCCGTGCCGTCGCCATAGGAGCTTATATGCATAAAATCCATGGTGGGCTCCACCCCGTGGCGGTGCATGGCACGGATGAGGTCGGCTGCAAAAACGAAGGCCCCCTTGAAAAGACCCACGACGTGGGGCTCTGGTCCCAGGTCGGCGGCAATCTCCTCGGCGAGGGCGTTCACCCGCTTGGTGATCTGGGCTTCGGTCAAGAGGGTGAATACCTTTTCAGTCATTAATCGGGTCCCCTTTCCAGGAGAAAAACTGCCATGGGGGCGAACAGGTTGGCTACGGCCAAGGGTACGAGATAGTTGGCAAACTGGCGTTTGATGGGGCCTTTGGGACGGTGTCCGGAGGCGGCCAGTGGGATCTGATCCAAAATTTGGATCTCCAGGGATTTGCAGAGATCCTGAAAATCCAGAATGGTACACATGTGAATGTTGGGGGTATCGTACCAGGCGTGGGGCAGCACCGGGGTGCGGGGCATGCGTCCCCCCAGGGTCAGGCCCAGACGGATTTTCCAGTGGCCAAAGTTGGGGAAGGAGACGATGATTTTACGCCCCACTCGCAACATTTCCTGGACCACGAAACGGGGCCGGTGAACCGCCTGGAGGGTGTGGGAAAGAATGACATAGTCAAAGGCGTTGTCGTGGTGATCACTCAACCCCTGGTCGATATCGCCCTGGAGCACCGGCAGCCCCCGGGCGATGCAGGCGTGGACCCCTTCGTGGGAAATTTCCACCCCGGCACCGTGGGCATTTTTCTGGTGGATGAGGTGTTCCAACAGCAGACCATCCCCACAGCCCAGATCAAGCACCCGGGCTCCCTCGGTCACCAGGCCTGCAATCACCTCCTGATCCACGCGCAGTTGAGGGGTTTTGATCATGCTTTGCCGTTGCCTTCCCCATGGAGGGTGATCTCTTGGTGGAGACGCTGCAGGAAAGAGGCCAGGGATTGCTTGAAGAGTGGCGCATCCAGCAAAAAGGCGTCGTGGCCGTAGGGGGAGGAAAACTGTTCGAAAGTGACGTTTTTTCGGTGCCAGTTGAGAATTTTGACCAGCTCCTTGGAGCGGGAAGTATCAAAACGCCAGTCGGTATCGAAGCTCATGACGAGAATTTTGGCTGTGACCGGTTTCAGTCGTTTGCCCGTGGTTTCCGGATCCGGGAAAGGATCAAAATAGTCCATCGCCTTGGTGATGTAGATATAGGTGTTGGCGTCGAACTGATGGACAAACGTAGATCCCTGGTAGTGCAGATAGCTCTCCACGGCAAAGTCATTCTCGAAGCCGTAGGAGAGTTCTTTGCGGTCTTGGAGGCGGCGGCCAAATTTATCGTGGAGGCCCTTTTCCGAAAGATAGGTGATATGGGCCATCATGCGGGCCAGGGCTAAACCGTGGATCGGTTTTTCGGCTTCATAATAGTCGCCATTGTTGAAATTGGGATCCACCATGATCGCTTGGCGGGCGACGGCGTTGAAGGCGATATTTTGCGCTGAAAGCCGGGGGGTGGAGGCGATGATGATGGAGGCCCTGACCGCATCGGGAAAGTCCAGAACCCACTGCATCGCGTGCATTCCCCCCATGGAACCTCCTGCGACCGCCAGGAGTTGTTTGATGCCCAGATGATCCATCAGCGCTTTTTGCAGTCGTACCATGTCGCCAATGGTGATCATGGGAAAGCTCAAACCAAAGGGCTTGCCGGTTTTGGGATTGATGCTGGAGGGGCCGGTGGTGCCGTCACAGCCGCCGAGATTATTGCTGCATATGACGAAAAAGCGATTGGTATCGTAGGGCTTTCCGGGACCGATATAGTCGTCCCACCAGCCCGGTTTGCGCTCGTCCGGGTGGTTGCGTCCGGCGGCGTGGGCGTTGCCGGAGAGGGCATGGCAGATGAGAATGGCGTTGGAGGCCGTTTCGTTGAGCTGGCCATAGGTCTCATAGGCGACCCGAACCGGGGCCAGGCTTGCGCCACAGTCCAGGGGCAGGCAGCTGCCGTCGGTGAACAGCTCCACGTGTTGGGTTTGAACGATACCGGCAGAGCCGATGACGGTGGCTTCCTTGCTTTTCATGACACCCTGGAAATAGACGATTGCAGGGAAGGGATCTTTTCTCTTTTTCACCCTTTAGTCAAGGGAATGGAAGAGGGGGGGGAGGGTCATTTTTTTTCGGCATGGAAATTGCTTAATTGTTCTCCAGAGTGAATTTTACAGATCGACTTTAGCCAGATCGATCCCATTGATTCAATGGACTCTTCGGTCAGATTGGGATCCATCCAGAGGGCTGATGGCTTGAATGAAAGAGGTTGAATTGAGATTTTTACCAGCAAAAGCAAGTGGATTTGATGTTTGTCAGCGGGTTGAAGAATGATTCATCGGCAGATAGGAGAAGGCAGGCCAAAGGGGCGTTTTTTCGAGTTGACCGAGCTTAAGCTGCTTGGCAATGACCCCAGGCTGGGCATGGTTTTGAGTCTGGGCGTGGTATGAGGCTTGCTTTCTGCCTGTATCGGATGGGGCGCTTTTAATGGTGGGATCCTTTGGGATAAGCCTGATCACCCCCCTGGATCCCTGTCCACCCTCGGCTGTCTGACAACAACGACGGGGTTTGACCAAGGGTCTGACTTTAAGAAGAATTCCCGACTTTACGGTTGGGATACCAGGTTTTGATTGGAGAATACGTTGGCCAGCAAACTCACCGCTCCATTTGCCCGACTCAATGGCTTGAGCGATATCTTCATGGCTGTCGGCATCATCCTGATGCTGGCCGTGATGCTGCTGCCGATGCCCTCGGCACTGTTGGACCTGTTGCTTTCCGTCAATATTTCATTGGCCATCGTCATTCTTCTGACGACTGTTTATGTTCATAAACCGCTTGAATTTTCTTCATTTCCAAGCGTTTTGCTGATTGCCACCCTGTTACGCCTCTCCCTGAACATTTCCACCACCCGTTTGATTTTGCTCCACGGGTCGGAAGGGGAGGCGGCAGCGGGTCAGGTGATTCGTTCTTTTGGCCAGTTTGTGGTAGGAGGCAACCCGGTCGTCGGGGTCATTGTTTTCTCGATCCTGGTGATTATCAACTTTGTGGTGATCACCAAAGGTGCCGGGCGCATCGCTGAAGTGGCCGCCCGCTTCACCTTGGACAAGATGCCCGGTAAGCAGATGGCTATCGATGCCGATCTCAACTCCGGACTCATCACCGAGGTGGAAGCCAAAAAACGTCGGCGGGAGATCGAAGAAGAGTCGGAATTTTTCGGGGCCATGGACGGTGCTTCGAAATTTGTCCGAGGGGATGCGGTTGCGGGTATTCTCATCACCCTGATCAACATCGTCGGCGGCTTCATCATCGGTGTCGCTCAACAGGATCTGAGTGCCGGGGATGCAGCCAATATCTATACGATTCTGACGGTGGGGGATGGACTGGTGGCACAGATTCCGGCCCTGGTGATCTCCTCCGCTGCCGGTTTTTTGGTGACCCGAGCCTCTTCCGACCGCCACATGGCGGAACACATGGGGGGGCAGATTACTGCAAACCCCCGGGTCATTCTGATCTCTGCTATCGTCCTGGGACTTTTTGCTCTGACGCCCGGCATGCCCACCACGGCTTTTTCGGTGTTGGCCATCCTGCTGGGTTTTTGGGCCTACATGCTCTTTAAAAAGAAAGATACCCAAGCCAAGGAGCTGGTGCGGGAAGAGAAGGTTCAGGCCCAGACCGAGGCACAGGTGGAGGAGCCCATCGAAAGCTTTTTGGCCCTCGATCTTTTGCGCCTGGATGTGGGCTACGGTTTAATCTCCCTGGTGGACGAGAGCCAGGATGGGGATTTGCTGGATAAGATTCGCTCGATTCGGCGCCAATTTGCCACCGACATGGGGTTCGTCGTCCCCCCCATCCACATTAAGGATAACCTCCAGTTCAGACCCGGAGAGTATGTTTTCCTGGTGAAGGGCGTGGAGGTGGGACGCGGTGAGATCAAGACCGGTCACTTTTTGGCCATGGAAGGGGGGGTGGTGACGGGCAAGATCAATGGCGTTCCCACCACCGAGCCCGCCTTTGGTCTGCCGGCCTTGTGGATCAATGCCAACGACCGGGAACGGGCGGAAATGTTGGGCTACACGGTGGTGGATCCCGCTACCGTGCTGGCGACCCACATTACCGAACTTGTGCACAACCATTCCCACGAAATGTTGAATCGCCAGGAGGTGCAGAGTCTTCTGGATCTGGTCGCCAAAAATCAGCCCAAGCTGGTGGAAGAGTTGGTTCCCAATCAGATCTCTCTGGGAGGAATCCAAAAAGTATTGCAGGGGCTATTGCGGGAGCGGGTTTCCATCCGCGATATGACCACCATTCTGGAAACGGTGGCCGACTACGCCAAGCTGGTCAAACATCCGGCCCAACTGGTGGAACTGGTCCGGCAATCCCTGGCCCGGTCTCTGGTTCGTCGCTACCTGGACGACGAGGGCAAACTGTCGGCATTGGTGCTGGGAGCGGATGCGGAAAACCTGGTCACAGAGGCGATTGTCGATGGGGAGTTCGGTTCATATCTTTCCATGGCCCCTCGCTCCACCAGTCTGTTTCTGAAAAAAGTCCGGGTGAATGTGGAAAAAGTGGCCATGCGGGTGGTGCAGCCGGTCATCATTACCGGCTCCCGGGTTCGACCGTTCGTCAAGCAGTGTACCGAGGGTGTTTTTCCCCATCTGGTGGTGTTATCCCAGAATGAGGTGCCCTCCAATGTGCAAGTTCAATCCCTGGGAACGGTTTCTCTCTCCTGACCCTTTATGAACGGTAACCGGATCGGATCATGAAAATATCAACCTTTCAAGCCCGGGACATGCGGGAGGCGCTTTTGGAGGTCAAGGAAAAGCTTGGCCCCGATGCTGTGATTCTCTCCACTCGCTCCATACGGGTGAAGGGCAAGGCCGGGCTTCCCACGGGTCGCTCCATGATCGAGGTGACCGCCTGTCCCAATCCCGGAGCCGATGGGAGTGTGCCAACACCGTCATTCCCCCGGCGGGTAGCTACCGGGGAGGCTCAGGTCTCTGGAGAGGCGGCAGCCAAACCGGGGCGCGGGCGGCTTTTTTCAGCGGTGGTGGATGACCCGGTGGAGATGGCCCCAAAAGAGTCTTTCCGATCACCTCCTCCGGAACCCGCCCGGCGACGTGCTCCGGCTGCGGTGGGGGGCCGGATTTCATCCTCTTCGGATCTTTCGGATATACGCTCCTCCTTGAGAACCCTGGAAGAGCGGGTTTCGGGTTTACCATCGATTTTGGATAATGAAGCCACAGGCCTGGGTCCCGAAGGCAAAAAACGCTACAGCTGGCTTCTGATGCACGGCGTTGAGGAGCCCATTGCCCGTAAAATAGCCGCCATGGATCAGGAGGATGTGGAGGGTGGGCTTGAGTCGGCCTTCAAAAAGGTGATGCAGTTTCGGGATCCTCTGGATGGTCGCGCCCGGGTGATTGCCCTGGTTGGACCCACCGGGGTGGGAAAAACCACCACCTTGGCCAAGATCGCCGCTGAATTGATCCTCAATCGGCGCCAAAACGTCGGCATGATCACCCTGGACACCTTCCGGGTGGGTGCAGTTGCCCAGCTGGAAACCTATGCCAAGCTGCTCCAGGTGCGCCTGGTGGTGGCCCGCTCCCTCTCGGAGGTCAAGGCGGGCCTGCAATCTCTCAACCGGTGTGACTTTATCCTGGTGGATACGGTGGGATCGAGTCCCTACAACCGGCGTCAGGTCAACTCCACCGGTGGATTGCTGCCGGTGATGGGGGAGGACCGGGAGGTGATGCTCTGCATGGCGGCCAATGTGCGGGAGAGCGAGCAGCAAGCGATCTACAGGCGGTTCTATTCCCTCTCTCCCACAGGGCTGATTTTTACCAAGCTCGATGAAACCGTCACCTATGGTGGCGTGCTCAACGTCGCACTGCGGGCACAAATTCCCCTGACTCTTTTTACCGACGGACAGAGGGTTCCGGAAAATCTGGGTTGGATGTCTGCCAAAAAACTGGCCCAATGGTTTCAGAAGGAACACCCGGTGGAAGAGTGATTCTTCCCATTGGTAGCTGATTTGGCATTTTATGAAGGAGGGGCAGTCCCCTTCACCCCGACCCTGAAAGTGGGGAGACGACTTTCATGGTAAAGGAAGGCAAGCAGAAGTCATGATCGAAGATGTTGACAACCAGGTGGCAACTCTCAAGGAGTTGGCCCGCAAGGTAGCCGAGACTCCTCATGCGGCTGCTGAAACGCCGTCGGTGGCCACAGCGGTCGGAAAGGTGGCCAAAGAGCGGGTCGCCCGACGCAAAGTGCCCTATACCATGGCTGTGACCAGTGGTAAGGGAGGGGTGGGCAAAACTTTGGTGAGCGTCAACCTGGCCATCGCCTTTGCCCGGCAGGGGCTCAAGGTGTTGGTCATTGATGCCGACTTGGGGCTTGCCAACATCGACGTGGTGTTGGGTCTGACGCCCCAATATACCATCCAGGATGTGCTGGATGGCGGTATGAGCCTCTCCGAGGTGGCGATCACTGGCCCCATGGGGATAACCATTCTACCTGCGGCCTCCGGCGTGGCCGAGCTTTCCACCCTTTCGGAGACCCAGCGTCTCTCCCTGATGGATCACATCGACAACTGGAACGATGATTTTGATGTGGTGCTGGTGGATACAGGCGCGGGGATTTCCAGTACGGTACGGTTTTTTGTGCTGGCGGTGGAGCGGATCACGGTGGTAGCCACCCCCGATCCCGCCTCCATCACCGATGCCTATGCCCTGATGAAGGTGATGTTTACGAATCACCGCATCTCCCGTTTTGACTTGTTGGTCAATCAGGCCAAGAGCGAGCAGGAGGCCCGGGAGGTCTATCGCACCCTCTATCGGGTGGCGGATAAATTTTTAAATATTGGTCTCAAATATTGCGGCTATATTCCATATGCCACACACTTGAGCCAGGCGGTACGCAAACAGAAACCGGTGACGGAGCTGTTTCCTGAATCCGAAGCGACGGCCTCTTTTGATAAACTTTCCACAAATCTGCTTGAAATGTGGGGGGAAAATCGTCAAAACGACGGACTGATGACCTTTTTCTGGCGGCGGCTTCTGGAGGAGGATAAAGATGCCTCCCCCCAAAGCCCGGAAAGTTGAACGGGATCGACATCCAATGAGTGCCCAAACCGCCCAAATAACCAAAAATCAAGACACCAAAGCCTGGGAATCCATGACCCGGGACGAAATCATCGTCAAATATGCCCCGATGGTGAAATATGTCGCCTCCAGAATGTCCATGAAGCTTCCCGAATCGGTGGAGTTGGACGACTTGGTTCAGGTGGGGGTGTTGGGATTGATCGATGCAGTCTCCAAGTTTGATCCAGCCCGGGGAATCAAGTTTCAGACCTATGCCGAATTTCGGGTTCGGGGAGCCATTCTCGATGAATTGCGCTCCATGGATTGGGTTCCCCGAGCGGTTCGCCAGGCCGCCACCCAGATTGAGGAGGTGTTCCACAAGCTGGAAGTCCAGGAAGGGCGGCCTGCTGATGATGAAGAGGTGGCGGACAATCTGGGGATCAGCCTGGGGGATTATTATGCCCAGCTGGATGCCATTCGGGGTATTTCCATTATCTCCTATGAAGATTTGCGTCCTTCCATAGATGATGAAGAGTGGGATGTTCTGGAGGTGTTTGCCGATCCGGAGGTGGAGGATCCTCTGGAAGCGATTGGTTTGCAGGAGTTGCGGCAAGGGTTGAGTGAGGCGATCAGCTCCCTGCCGGAGAAAGAGCGTTTGGTGGTGACCCTGTACTATTTTGAGGAGCTTACCATGAGCGAAATCGGTGAGGTTTTGGGGCTCACCGAATCACGGATTTCCCAGCTTCACAGTAAGGCGGCTCTCAGGATGCGGGCGCGAATTCGCCGGGTCATGGGTCGAAAATAGCGATGACTTTCTGGAATGTATTGGTAATTCTCTGTTTTGTGGTCCTCTACCTGGGAATCGCCCTGGTTTTTGTCCAGGTGCGTCGCCTGCGGGATGATCTGAAGCTCATGGCGACCACCCAGAATGCCGATGAGGATCATGAAGAGCTGCGGGAATATGTGGAGACGGTCACCGCCAGCCTGGAGATGATGGAGCGCAAGATCGGTATGGCCGTTGAGTCGATTCCTGCCCAGATACGGCCTGATCTGGAAGCGCTCCAGGGGGAGATGCGCTTTTTGAGTCGTCCGACTGAGAGCGGTATTGCCAACCGGTCCGAAACAGGATCAAGTAGCGAATCTGCCAACAAAAACGATGCCTACCGGGAAGCCCGTCTGCTTTTGGCCAACGGTGTGGATGAGGAACGGGTGATCAAGGAAACCGGTTTGACTGTGGAGGAAGTGAGCCTTCTGAAAAGTTTTTCCTCCCGGGAGGAGGAGTTGGGGGAGGGTGATCCCGACCCCTTGGAGTAAACGCCATGATCATTTCAGGGCTGCTGCTGCCGTCTGGCGATACAGCTGCCAGCGTCAAGCTGCCCCGGGTTTTTTCCCAGGGTGAATCCTTTACCGCCCGGGTTTCCCGTCTTGACAACCATGGTCAAGGTCTCATGAGGCTGCCTGACGGCCATCTTTTTTCCTTTTCCGGTGCCAAGGGACTCTCTGAAGGGGAGCAGGTACGCCTGGAGGTGGTCCGCACCGCTCCTGAACTCACCTTTCGCCTTGCTGGCACCCAATCCCAGGCTGCATCCCAACTGGCTGAATCCGCTGAGCAAAGTCTGGTCCGCGCCCCCGATGTATTCGCCCGATTGATCGCCCAGGCCGGTTTGGCCAAAGGGGGCATGAGTGGGGAGGCACTGCTGTTTTCCCTTAAAAATGCCGGACAGCCGTTTTTGGTCACCGACAAGGGGGAGACCCTGGCGGGGCTTCTGCAAAAAAATCTGCCCAATATTTCCGGTGATGCCCTTTTAAGAGGAAATGGGGCTTCTCTGGCCAAGCTTTTGGAAGGGGGCTCCCGACAGGATGTGGCTGACGCCATTCGCAACCTGCAACTGGCGGCTGGCACCCTTCGTCTGGGGGGGGAGGAGAGCGCCGGGATGGCTGGCAAGGAGAGTGCTGCCGCTGAACTGGCTGCCACCCGTGGAGCTTTGCAGCGGCTGGGGGATCTTCTCGCCATGCAGGAAATTTTGCCTCGTACCCCCGCAGCCGACGGCCAGGCCTTTCCGGGATATCGTCTGTTCTGGCTCACCGAAGGGGGGTTGGGGGAGGCGATCTGGCGCCAGAGTGGTGGAAAAAAAGGCGGCAGAGGAGAGGCGGACAACAACTCCATTCTGGTCTCCCTCAACATGACCCATCTGGGCTCGGTCCAGGCTCGATTGGAACTTGGGGAAAGACAGTTGATGGTTTCCATCGCCGCCGAAGATGAACAGGCCCTCTCGGCCTTGCGGGGTCAGGTAGGCCAACTGCGCACCGGGATTCAGGAGATAGGGCTGCCTCTGAAGGCGCTGGAACTCTCCCGCCTGACGCGAGCTGGAATGCGGGAGGCGCGTCAGCAGCTGCTGGGCCTTGCCGGTTCCGGTTTTTCGGCCAGGGCGTGACCATGGGCGAGGATGAAAAGAGAGAGGAAGGCCACATCAAGCAGGCCGTGGCGCTGCGTTATCGCAAAAGCCGGGACAAGGCCCCTCAGATTACCGCATCGGGAAAGGGGCGTATCGCTGACGCCATTCTCAAGCGGGCCGAGGCGGCGGGGGTTACGCTGATGGAGGATCCCGACCTGGTGGCGGTGTTGGGCAAGATTCCCGTAGGAGAGAGTGTCCCCCCCGATCTTTACAAGGCGGTGGCCGAGGTGCTCGCCTATGTCTATCGAATCAACAAATCGTTTGATGGAGAAGGGGATTCGTAGGGGGGTGATTGGGTTTGATGGCCTCTCCCAGCCGGGCTGTCGGGGTGTGGGGCAGGATGATGGTTTGTAGTGGAGCGGTGGATGACGCCAGTCTAAGCGGAGCGGTGGAAGGTTGCCTGCTGAGAAGGTTGGCAAGGGAGATGCAGTAGGTTTTAGTCAAAGGGCTTGAAAGGGGGGTGGCAGGGCCTATCTGGGGTTTTTTGGCTGAAAATGTAAAAAATATTGACTGAAAGTGTAAAAAAAAATTACACATGATCTCTCTGGGTATAACACCCGGAAAAAAAGATCATTCCGCTTTCACGTCGTCAAACCCTCATGATAGTCTGTCACCAAAGGAGATCTCCGCTGAGGGGGTGGGCCTTTTTGCCGATGAATTTTTAGGGAAGTTACAATGGCGCAAAGAAGAGCGATTCAGATTGCCGGTTTTGTCTACTCTCCTTGTCCCGCATGCAAGGAGATTATCTTTAAATCAGCCACCCTCTGTTACCACTGTGGAGAGTCGGTTGACGGCAACTATACCTATGTAGAGGCCGAGCCTTCAGAGTCCGAACGGGAACTCCTCAAGGGGCCGGGACTGACTTTTTTCCTGCCTTCGGCTTCTGGAGCGGAGGAGGAGTACGACCAGGGGGAGGAGGACGATCCATCCCAGGTTGAAAAGCCCCGGGGCCTCTTGGGTCGCTTCCTGCCGAAAAAGGATGACCATCAGCCTGAACGGGGGGAGGCGGCAGAGGGAACCAAAAAAATGATGCTCCCCGTCGCCAAGGTGGCGGTGGTCGTGGTTCTCTGCGGAACCATCCTATGGGGAGTGCAATATTTTTCCACAGAACCTTCGGCGTGTGAGCAAAACAACAAGTCCAGGGCACTGGCCATGGCCATGGAAAAGGGCGATACCAAAGCGCTTTCCAAAATGACGCCAGGTGAAAAGGGATCCCTGACCGGTTGCAGAAAGGACTAAAGCAGGTGTTGAAAAGAGGTGTTGAAAAAGAATTAATCCAACAGGGAGTGGGGTTTTGATTGGGATTCGCACCTATTTGCAAGCAATAATCCATCGAACCATTTCTGGCAAGATGGCCGCCAAGTCATCTGCCATTGATCGTGTTTCACTGCATCGGCAAAAGGCTGCCGTGGGAAGTGAGGCCGGGTTTACCCTGATCGAATTGATGTTGGTGATCGCCATTATCGGCAATCTGGCCGCTGTGGCCATGCCCATGTTCGAGCAACAGGTTTCCCGGGCACAGATGTCCGAAGGGCTTGGGTTTTTGATGGATGCCAAATCCGCCCTGGCTGAATATTACGCCGTAGAGGGCCGGTTTCCCACAGCACTGACCGACGCCTACGGGCCAGCCTGGACCGGTAACGACCTGGGGAAATATACCGACCGCATTATCGGCTGGGGATCGTTGGATCCGAGTTATCCGGATATCTATTATCTTTCAGCTGATTTTAAGGATTCCAATGTCGCGGAAGGGTTGATGTTGTCGGGGTTCATCGGTTTGAAAACGACAGATGGGGGGCTCAACTGGACTTGCGGTTTCTTTTGGTATGGCTACGAGCGCTACTATCCGACCAACTGTCAAAATTATATCTAGACCGGGGGGAATGGCCTCGGTGAAGCAGAGCACGTCGAACCCGAAAGAGGGACAGGGAGGTCTTGTTCCAGACGATGCCGGATTTGGGCCTGGGGAGTTGAACCAACATTCGGTGGTCAAACAGAAACAACGGGGAGAAGTGTCATGACTGGGATTCGATGGTCCACAACGGGGAAACAGACGCGTCAACGCGTTTGGAGCCAGGCGGAAGCTGCGTCAGGATCAGAGTGGCGTGCCACAGCCCAAGCGACCGGTGTATCCCGGCGCGGGCAGGCAGGTTTTACCCTGATCGAGTTGATGATCGTCATCGCCATCATCGGCAACCTGGCCGCTGTCGCCATGCCTATGTTCGAGCAGCAGGTATCCCGGGCACAGATGGCCGAAGCCATCGGCTTTTTAACCGACGCCAAATCCGCCCTGGCTGAATATTATGCGGTGGAGGGGCAATTCCCCGACGATATCACCGATGCCTACGGCCCCTCGGAAACCTTGTCCAACCTGGGAGAATATACCAATCGGATCAGCGGCTGGGGGTATAACTGGTATGGTCCCCCCTACGATGACTGGTTCTATATCTATGCCCAGTTCAGGACCTCTGATGTCGGTCAGGGGCTGTTGCTTTCCCGTTATATCGCTTTGAGAACCACGGATGGCGGGCGGACCTGGACCTGTGGTTATTTTTGGTACGGCTACGAGCGCTATTATCCGTCCAACTGCCAAAACTATATCTGATCGTAGCGGATCACGATTGTGTCAGAGGATGGGGCGTGGCCGGTTACTCCCACTCGATGGTTCCGGGGGGTTTGGAGGTGATGTCGTAGACCACCCGATTGACCCCCGGCACCTCATTGATGATGCGGTTGGCGATGCGGGAGAGCAGGTCATAGGGCATGGGATACCAGGAAGCGGTCATATAATCCTTGGTTTCCACCGCCCTGAGCGCCACCACATGTTCATAGCTGCGACCATCCCCCATCACCCCGACGCTTTTTACCGGTAGAAATACCGCAAACGCCTGGGCGATTCGGCCATAGTGGCCGGTGGCGTAAAGCTCATCCAGATAGATGGCATCCGCCCGGCGCAATAGATCGGCAAAGGGTTTTTTTACCTCTCCCAAAATCCGCACCCCCAGACCCGGCCCGGGGAAGGGATGGCGATAGATCATCCGCCGGGGCAGCCCCAGCTCCAAACCTACCTGCCGCACCTCATCCTTGAAAAGCTCCCGCAGAGGCTCCAGCAGATCCAACCCCATCCGCTCCGGCAGGCCCCCCACGTTGTGATGGGATTTGATGGCGGTGGCCACCCCTGTTTTGGCTCCGGCTGAT
The DNA here is from genome assembly GCA_015232395.1 of Magnetococcales bacterium. Classification (NCBI taxonomy): domain Bacteria; kingdom Pseudomonadati; phylum Pseudomonadota; class Magnetococcia; order Magnetococcales; species Magnetococcales bacterium. The sequence goes on from JADFZT010000005.1 coordinate 72,751, forward strand.
TCGATTACATCCGGATAGATGGTCCCCTGGGCCAGCCATTTGACACCGGGAATCTTGTTGGCCTCCTCCTCGAACACCTCAATAAAGGTGTGACCGATGATCTTGCGTTTTTTTTCAGGATCGGTGACCCCCTCCAACCGGCTGATAAACCGATCCTCAGCATCCACCCGGATCACCTTGACCCCCAGGTGGCGGGCAAAGGTCTCCATCACCTCGTCCCCTTCGTTCAGGCGCAGGAGGCCGTTATCGACAAAAACGCAGGTGAGTTGGCCACCGATGGCCCGATGCAGCAAGGCCGCGACCACCGAAGAGTCCACCCCCCCGGAGAGTCCCAGCACCACATGATCCCCTCCCACCTGATCCCGGGCCTGGGAGATGGCATAGTCGACAAAATGGCTGGGGGTCCATTGGCGGGTGCAACCGCAGAGTTCGATAAAGTTTTCGATTAAAAATTCCCCCCGGGGGGTGTGGTTCACCTCCGGGTGAAACTGCACACCAAAGATGCGCCGCTTATTGTGGGACATGGCGGCGATGGGGGCGTTGTCGCTGGCGGCGGAGGTGACAAAACCGGTGGGCAATTTTTCCACATGGTCACCGTGGCTCATCCAGACATCGGTCTCTCCATCGATGAAAAAGTTGTGGGTGAGGGAACTTTCTTCTCCAGCCCGCACCCGTGCCGGTCCATACTCTCTTTTGTCAGCTGGCGTTACCTCACCCCCCATGAGCTTGGTGATCAGGTGCATGCCGTAGCAGATGCCCAATACCGGCACCCCCAGCTCAAAAAGCCCCTTGTCCACCGTCGGGGCGTTTGGGTCGTAGACCGACTGGTGGCCACCGGAAAGAATGATGCCCCTGGGATCGAAGGCGAGAATCTCCTCCAGGGTGATGGACCAGGGGTGTATTTCCGAATAGATATGGGCCTCCCGCACCCGGCGGGCGATGAGCTGGGTATATTGAGAGCCGAAATCCAGAATGAGGATTTTTTCGGCGTGGAGGGTGTGGTTCGGCATGTGGGTCGCAGAAGACATGGCAGATCAATCCAACCGATAGTTGGGGGATTCTTTGGTGATATTGACGTCGTGAACGTGGGATTCCCGAAGCCCGGAGGAGGTGATTCGGACCATTTGGGCCTGGGTGCGCAGGGTGGGGATATCCGGGCAGCCGGTATAGCCCATGGCCGCACGCAGTCCACCGATCATCTGGTGGATGAGATTGTGCAGGGGCCCTTTGTAGGGCACGCGGGCTTCCACCCCTTCGGGCACCAGCTTGTCCGCCTCCACCCCGCTCTGGCCATAGCGATCCTTGGAGCCTTTGGCCATGGCACCGATGGAGCCCATGCCCCGATAGGTTTTGTAGGAGCGGCCCTGATAGATGAAAACCTCGCCGGGGGATTCGTCGGTGCCAGCAAACATGGAGCCCAGCATGACACTGGAAGCACCCGCTGCAATGGCCTTGGCAATCTCTCCGGAAAACTTGACCCCACCGTCGGCGATAATGGGAATATCTGATTTTTCCGCTTCTTCCACACAGTCGGCGATGGCGGTCATCTGGGGAATGCCCACACCAGCCACCACCCGGGTGGTACAGATGGAGCCGGGTCCAATTCCCACCTTGACCCCGTCGGCCCCGGCTTCGATCAAATCCCGGGTACCCGCAGCTGTCGCCACATTGCCAGCGATCACCTGGGCGTTGGGGTAGCGGTCTTTAATCCATTTGACCAGGTCGAGCACACCCTGGGAGTGGCCGTGGGCGGTATCCACCACAATCACATCCACTTCGGCTTCCATGAGGGCGGTCACCCGGCGTTGCCCCTCCTTGCCGACGCCAACAGCAGCCCCCACTCGCAAGCGACCGGTGTCATCCTTGCAGGCATCCGGATGTGTCTGGGATTTTTCGATATCCTTCACCGTGATCAGCCCGACACAGCGGAAGGCCCCATCCACCACCAGCAGCTTTTCGATGCGGTGTTGATGGAGCTGTCGCTTGGCCTCGGCCATGGCGACCTCTTCTCGAACGGTGACCAAATCTTCCTGGGGAGTCATCAGCTCCCGAATGGGTTGGGCCGGGTCGGTCGCAAAGCGGACATCCCGATTGGTGAGAATGCCCAGCAGATGGCCATCGGCTTCGGTGACGGGAACCCCGGAGATATGGTTCTGTTTCATGAGCCCCTTGGCCTCTCTCAGGGGGGCTTCAGGTCGTATGGTCAGAGGGTCCACCACCATACCGGTGACGAATCGTTTGACCGTGCGGACATGTTTGGCCTGATCCTTGACGGTCATGTTTTTATGGATGATGCCGATCCCCCCTTCCTGGGCCATGGCGATAGCGGCCGGGGCTTCGGTCACGGTATCCATCGCGGCTGAGATCAGGGGCATTTTCAGGTTGATCCCACGGGTCAGTCGAGTGGCAATATCGACCTCCCGGGGCAGGACCGAGGAGAGGGCCGGGACCAGGAGAAGGTCGTCGAAAGTTAAGGCTTCTTTGAGGACGCGCATGAGTTGCCTCTTGTCAGAACGGTTTGGATAAGACCCTCTTTATGATCAATCAGGTGGGGTCTGGATCCAGGGGGCAGTTGTTTTGTCGGTGTGTTCAGTTGTATCAGTAAAGAGTCATCCAGCTTAGGATGGTTGCTCTTGGGATTTCGGTTTGGAATCGCTTTCGGCTTCGGGTTTTCGCCAACCCAGGGCGACCAGATATTGTTCCGGGCTGCGGCCTCGGCTGGCTTTGGGTTTGATCACCTTGACCCGCTCGAAGAGCAATCGGGCCTCCCGAATCAGATCGTGAAATCCAGGCCCTTGGAAGAGCTTGACCACCATGGCTCCCCCAGGAATGAGGGCCAGCTCGGCAAACTGAAAGGCGGACTCCGCCAGGGCTTCGCCCCGACCCTGATCCGCCACCTTGAAGCCGGTCATCTCCGGAGCCATATCGCTTAAAATAAGATCCACCAAACCATCGCCGCCCAAAATATCCTGAAGGCTGGCGAGGGTCTCATCCGCCAAAAAATCTCCCAGGATGAAGGTGATGGCGGTTTTGTCCCGCACTCCCTGGGCTTCCAGAGAGTCCATGGGGAGCCGGTCCACCGCGACCACCCGCCCTCCGGGGCCAGCCAGTTTCAGGGCGATCTGGCTCCATCCTCCAGGTGAGGCACCCAGATCGACAATGGTCATGCCAGGCCGGATCAGAGGACCGGTTTGGGGATCCTTGGTCAGGCGTTCCTGGATTTCCAACAGCTTGTAGGCAGCCCTTGAGCGATATCCAGCTTTGCGGGCGGCCAGAACATAGGGATCTTTGGCTCTTTCCCGTAGCCATCGGTCACTGGAGGGGCGCCGTTTGGCCATGGGGTGGTTGATCCGGTTTAATAGCTGATGTTGAGAATTTCGAAATGGCGCAAGCCGCCTGGAGCACGCACTTCAGCGGTATCTCCCTCTTCCTTGCCGATCATGGCCCGGGCCATGGGGCTGGTGATCGATATTTTGCCCAATTCCAGGTCAGCCTCATCAACCCCTACGATCTGGTAGGTGGTCTCTTCGTCACTCTCCTCATCGGCCACCGTCACTTTGGCCCCGAACGCGACTTTGCTGGTTTTGATGCGGGAGGTGTCGATCACCTGGGCGTTGGCGATTTTGCTTTCGATCTCCTTGATGCGCCCCTCATTGAAACCATGTTGCTCCTTGGCAGCATGGTATTCGGCATTTTCCGAGAGATCGCCGTGATCCCGAGCGACGGAGATCGCCTCAATAATGCGGGGTCGATCCTCTGATTTGCGCCGTTGGAGTTCCGCCTTTAATTGTTCCGCCCCGGCCAGGGTCATGGGCACTGTCTGTGACATGGGAAGCCGCCTTACGGTTTGAATGGAGATCGAAAATTCAGGGTTGGGTATGATAATCCTGCAAGGCCCGGCAATGGAACCCGGACTGTTGGACAGCATCAATGGCTGCCACCGTTGCCCGTATGCCGGAAAGGGTCGTGACATAGGGGATTTTGGCCATGAGGGCGGTGCGGCGCAAGGAGAGAGAGTCGGCAATGGCCTGTTTTCCCTCGGTGGTGTTAAAAACCAGCGCCACACCCCCTTGGTTCATGCTGTCCACAATGTGGGGGCTGCCTTCATTGACCTTGTTGACGGTCTCGACCGGAATACCTTCCCCCTTGAGAAAGCGTGCTGTTCCCTGGGTGGCCAGGAGTTTGAAACCCATGGCGACCAATCGCCCGGCGGGTTGCACCATGGCCAGTTTGTCTTCTTCCCGAATGGAGATGAAAATCCGTTCACCCTTGGTCAAATCCCCAGGCTGGGGCAGAAAAGTACCCGCTCCTTCTTCGGCTTTGGCAAAAGCCACTCCAAAGGTGTCGGCCAGCCCCATCACTTCACCGGTCGATTTCATTTCAGGGCCCAGCAGGGTATCTACCCCCGGAAACTTATCGAAGGGAAAAACCGCTTCCTTGACCGCGACATGGCGGGTTTGGGGGGTGCGGGTCAGGCCGATTTTGTCCAGCGTTTCACCCGCCATCACCCGGGCGGCCACTTTGGCCAGAGGCACCCCGGTGGCTTTGGAAACAAAGGGGACCGTGCGGGAGGCCCGGGGGTTGACCTCCAGAATGAAAATCGCGCTGTTTTGCACCGCAAACTGGATGTTCATGAGCCCCACCACCTTCAGCTCCTTGGCCAGCAGTTTGGTCTGGCGCTCGATCTCCTCCAGGGTGCCGATGCCTACCGAATAGGCGGGCAGAGAGCAGGCGGAATCCCCGGAGTGAATCCCGGCTTCCTCGATATGCTCCATGATGCCCCCCACCACGGCCCGATGACCGTCGGCCACACAATCGACATCGATCTCGATGGCATCTTTCAAAAACTGGTCGATGAGCACCGGATGATCCGGAGAGGCGTGGACCGCCGTGCGCATATAGTGGCTGAGATCGGATTCGTCGTGGACGATCTCCATGGCGCGGCCACCCAACACATAGGAGGGGCGCACGACGATGGGATAACCGACTTCCCGGGCCACCTGAATCGCCTCTTTTTCAGAGCGGGCGAGGCCATTTTTGGGTTGCCTGAGGCCAATGCGTTGTAACAGCTGCTGAAACCGCTCCCGATCTTCGGCGACATCGATGGCGTCGGGGGAGGTGCCGATGATGGGAACGCCTGCATTGTGGAGGTCGTTGGCGAGTTTTAAGGGGGTTTGACCGCCAAACTGCACGATCACCCCATGGGGCTTTTCGATATCTACAATAGCCATGACATCCTCAAAGGTGAGGGGCTCAAAATAGAGCCGGTCAGAGGTGTCATAGTCGGTGGAGACGGTTTCGGGGTTGCAGTTGACCATGATGGTCTCAAAACCGGACTCCCGAAGGGCAAAGGCGGCATGGACGCAGCAATAGTCAAACTCGATTCCCTGACCGATACGGTTGGGGCCACCCCCCAGGATCATGATTTTTTTGCGTTCGCTGGGCTCTGACTCGCACTCACTCTCGAAGGTGGAGTAGAGATAGGCGGTTTGGGAGGCGAACTCCGCCGCACAGGTATCCACCCGCTTGAAGACCGGGTTGACCTTGAGTTGCCTGCGTGCCTGACGGATCTTTTCAGGGGTGGTCTGGATGATTTCAGCCAGGCGCTGATCTGAAAAGCCCTTTTCCTTCAATTCCCGCAGATGATCGGCGGATAGATCCGCCAGGGGTTTGCCTGTGAGAGCCGCTTCTGCTTCCACCAACTGGGCGATCTGATCCAAAAACCAAGGGTCGATGGCTGTGATGTCATGGAGCCATTCCAGGCTTTTACCCTGACGAAAGCCCTCGGCCAGATAGAGAATGCGGTCGGGGGTGGGGCGATTTAAACGGCTCTTCAGGGCTTTTTCCCGGGCTTCGGGGCTCTCTCCCTGGATCTCCATGGAGTCAAAACCACTGAGGTCGGTCTCCAGGGAGCGGAGTCCTTTTTGAACCGACTCCTTAAAGGTGCGACCAATGGACATCACCTCACCGACGGATTTCATCTGGGTGGTGAGAACGGGGTCTGCCTGGGGAAACTTTTCGAAGGTGAAGCGGGGAATCTTGGTGACCACATAGTCGATGGTGGGCTCAAAGGAGGCTGGCGTTACCCCGGTGATATCGTTCATGATTTCCGGCAGGGTAAAGCCCACCGCGAGCTTGGCGGCTACTTTGGCGATGGGAAAACCGGTCGCCTTGGAAGCCAGCGCCGAGGAGCGGGAGACCCGGGGATTCATCTCGATGATCACCAGCCTGCCTGTTTCCGGATGCATGGCAAACTGCACGTTGGAGCCACCGGTATCCACCCCGATTTCTCGCAGCACTGCGATGGAGGCGTCCCGCAGATCCTGATATTCCTTGTCGGTCAGGGTTTGGGCCGGGGCCACGGTGATGGAGTCGCCGGTATGCACCCCCATGGGGTCGAAATTTTCAATGGAGCAGACGATGATGGCGTTATCCGCCATATCCCGCACCACCTCCATCTCAAACTCTTTCCAGCCGATCAGGGACTCTTCCACCAACACTTCGTTGTTGGGGGAAGCGGCCAGCCCACGCTCGATCAGGGTGATAAACTCTTCCCGATTGTTGGCTACACCACCGCCGGTTCCCCCCAGGGTGAATCCAGGCCGTAAAATGGTCGGATAGCCGATCTCTTTCTGGATCTCCAGCGCCTCCTCAAGGGAGTGGGCAAAGCCGGAGAGGGGCAGATCCATGCCGATGGCGGTCATCGCCTTTTTAAATTGTTCCCGATCCTCGGCCTTGGCAATCGCTTCGCGGGAGGCGCCGATCAGCTCTACGCCATGTTTTTCCAGAAGTCCGGCATCGGCCAGCGCCAAGGCCAGATTGAGGGCGGTCTGCCCGCCCATGGTCGGGAGCACCGCATCGGGTTTTTCCCGCTCCAGGATGCAGGCCAGGGAGTCCAGGGTGAGGGGCTCCACATAGGTCCGGTCGGCAAGCTCCGGATCGGTCATGATGGTGGCGGGGTTGGAATTGACCAGCACCACCTCAAAGCCGTCTTCTTTGAGGGCTTTGCAGGCTTGAGCCCCGGAGTAGTCGAATTCACAGGCTTGGCCGATGACGATGGGGCCTGCGCCGATGAGAAGAATTCGCTTGATATCAGTACGTTTGGGCATCTTTAGATGCGCTCCATGCGTGTGTTCAACAGGGACTTGAGGGAGTTGGCTGATGGACCATTAAAAAAAATAGCCATTGTCAGACCTGCTTCATGTCGGAAACAGTGGCTGTCATCCTCAGGCCTGTTTCATAAAATGGGCAAAACGTTGAAACAGATGGCTGGCATCGTGGGGGCCGGGGCTGGCTTCGGGGTGGTGCTGTACCGAAAAAACAGGCCGGTCGTTGAGACGAATTCCTTCCAGGGTGCCATCAAAAAGGGAGCGGTGGGTGACGGTGATGCCCTCTGGCAGGCTTTCTTCCAGAACCACAAAGCCGTGATTTTGGCTGGTCACCTCTACTTTGCCGCTCTCCAGATCCTGGACCGGATGGTTGCCCCCCCGATGGCCAAATTTCATTTTGCCGGTTTTGGCGCCCAGGGCCAGAGAGAGCATCTGGTGGCCCAGGCAGATTCCAAAGAGGGGCAGATCGGTTTTGAGTAGCGCTTTGATGGTTTCGATCCCCGATACCACGGCATCCGGGTCGCCGGGACCGTTGGAGAGAAAGACCCCGTCGGGATTCATGGCCAGAATTTCGTCGATACCGGTGGTGGCTGGAAAAATCGTCAGATCACAGCCTGCCCCCACAAGCCCCCGCAGTATGTTGTGTTTAACGCCAAAATCAAGCACTGCGACCCGATGTTTTGGGCCTTGTCCTGCCTGGTTGAGGTCGGTGATATAGCTGGGTGGGGGCACCTTGCGCCAGGGGAGGGGACCTGCGCGCCATTCATGGGGGGTTTTACAGGTGACATCACCGGTCAGGTTCATTCCTTGCAATCCCGGCCAGGCTTTGGCCTTGGCTACCAGGGAGTCCCGGTCAAAATCGGTGGTGGAAATCACCCCCCGCTGGGCGCCTTTGTCTCGCAGCAGCCGCACCAGTTGCCGGGTGTCGATACCCTCGATGGCGGGAATGGCGTGACGCACCAAAAAATCGGGCAGACTTTCCCGGGAGCGCCAGTTGGAGGGAATCCGGGAGCACTCCTTGACCACAAATCCACGGATGTGGGGTCCCAGGGATTCCATATCTTCAGGGTTCATGCCCACATTACCAATCTGGGTGTAGGTCATGGTGACGATCTGGCCTGCGTAGGAAGGATCGGTCATGATCTCCTGGTAGCCAGTCATGGAGGTGTTGAAACAGACCTCCCCGACCGACTCTCCCGCAGCACCCAGGGAGCGTCCAATAAAGAGAGTCCCATCTTCCAGGGCCAGGGCCGCCCGGCCCCTTCCCGATGTCGTTTCATTGCTCAACTTGCCGCTCCGCCAGGAAAGTCCGCGAGGGATCGAATGAGGGTGACTGCCATATTGCCCCGGATGGGTCTTCTTCTGCTACCGGGAAAATGTGTGCAGGGTCTTTTGATGGTTGGTCTCACTTTACTCTGGATGGGTAATGTTGGCCTACCGGGAAATTGGATGCCAGAGCAGATAGCAGCTGTTCCCATTTTGACCTGAGTCGGCAAGGTGGCACCACCGGAAAAAAGAATCAGGGAGCGTTGGACGGCTCCGGTCATGGCCGGGTGGATGGCCGCAGACCTGACGATTCGATGGGTGGCAAAAGCCCCTTTGGCGGCCATGGTCATGGGATCAGGTAAAAGAGGAAAACCATGACTGCGGGTTATAACGCCAACCCCGTTCCAAGTCAACGCCGTCACCGGCCAGGATGACGGTTGGTGAGTGTTGCGAAAAGGGGGCTGAAATGGTTTATTTAGAATGGACCAATTTGCCGACATATCCATCAGGAGAGAGCTCCATGAAGAAGCGTCCTGGGAGAAGTCCCACGGTAAAGAGAAGCTGTTGGTTGCTTGTTGTGGGATTATTTTGCGCAATCCCGGCTCCGGGGAGTCTCTTGGCCGGAGGGTGGTTGGGGGTCACCATCGAGCCTCCCCAAGGGGTGCAGATCGGGGAAATTGTCAAAGGAAGCCCTGCGGATAGCGCCGCTCTTTTGCGGGGGGATATCATCACCCGGGTCAATGACGAACCCGTCCACTCCATCTGGCACTTTTCCTCTACCATCGCCAGCTATCAGGCCGGGGATGTGGTGACGCTGACGCTCTTGAGAGAGGGAGGGGTTCATGAAATCGAGGTGACCCTGGATCAGAGCGTTCAGCATCCCTCCTTTCTCCAGGGGAGGGCATCCAGCTTCAGTGGGCAGGGGGGATCCAGAGGATATTCGCCTGAGGGAATGCCGCCAAACAGCCCCATGCCCTCTCAAGGAGGGGGAGCTTGGAATTCATTCAGCCCTGGCGGTTTTGCTCCTGGAAGTGGTTATGGCCCGGGTGGAGGGTATGGTTCCGGGAATGGTTATGGTCCCGGCGTGCGCTATGGCCCTGGGGGTGGTTATGGTCCGGGCGGGGGGTATGGTCCTGGGAATGGCTATGGCCCAGGGAACGGTTATGGTTCAGGTATGGTCTATTCTCCTGGGGGTGGCTATGGCCCAGGCTTGTTCTACGGTCCTGGGAGTGGCTATGGCCCGGGGAGCGGCGCTGGCTCAGATGCGATGGCGCCAGGGAGTGATTTGGCTCCGGGGAGTGGGGAGATCCAACCGGCTCCCCCTGAAAAAGCCTATTTAGGGTCTTGGCTCGGTGTGGCCATGGGGGTGGCGGATGGGGGGGTGGTGATTTTGGGTGTGGCCCCCGCAAGCCCTGCCCAAGCGGGTGGGCTGGAAGAGGGGGATATTATCCTGGCAGTCAATGATCAGACCGTTGCCAACAGCGCTGACCTGACGCGCATCATCCAGGAGACGCCCCCTGGCGAGGAGGCGCGCATTGTGGTGCGCCGGGCTCGGGAAACCCGAACCATGACGACAACCCTCGGTGAACGGCCTTTGGTGCCATGAGGTATCTTCCGGTTTTCCGAAGTCCTGGACTGATCGCGGCTCTTCTGTGCGTTTTCAAGAACCATTAATCCCAGGGAGGCTTCTCAAGCGCTACAAGCGTTTTTTGGCTGATGTGGAACTGCCGGGGGGGGAGATCCTGGTGGCCCACTGTCCCAACACCGGGGCCATGACCGGCATGGCTCAACCGGGGACGCCGGTTTTGCTCTCCCATTCCAACAATCCCCGGCGCAAACTGGCCCATACCTGGGAGCTGGCTCAGGTTGAAAAAAACTGGGTAGTGGTCAATACCGGCCTCGCCAACCGGGTGGTGGCGGAAGGATTGGCAGCGGGGGGAATTCCGGAGCTTGCCGGTTATCCACACCAATCCCGGGAAGTGCGCTATGATGAGAGCCGGTTTGATTTTTGTCTGACCGGTGGCGATAGGCCCTCCTGCTACCTGGAAGTCAAAAGCGTTACCCTGCGCCAGGGGGAGGGGGCTTTTTTTCCGGATGCAGTCACCGAACGGGGTCTGCGGCATCTGGAAACCCTGGTCCGAGTGGTACAAGAGGGCCACAGGGGGGTGATGCTCTATCTGGTGCAGCGGGCGGATTGCCGTTTTTTTGCGCCAGCCATCACCATTGATCCGGCTTATGCAAAAGGCCTTCAAGAAGCCGTCAAACAAGGCGTGGAGGTCGTGGTCCGGGTTTGCCGGGTCACACCACAGGGGGTTGCCCTGTACCGAACGATTCCTTTTGAAATGAACCCGGAATGATTCATATCAAAACACCCGAAGAGATTCGACGCATGCGGGCCACTTGCCGCCTGGCTGCCCAAACGCTGGTGATGATCGAGCCCCTGGTGCAGCCTGATATTACCACCAATGAGCTGAACGACATCTGCCACGATTATATCATCCGGCACGGTGCCACCCCCTCTCCCTTGAACTATCGGGGATTTCCCAAGTCAATCTGCACTTCCGTCAATCAACAGGTCTGTCACGGCATTCCCGGTAAACGGAAGCTGCGGGAGGGGGATATTATCAATGTCGATATCACCACCTGTCTGGATGGTTTCCACGGCGACACCAGCCGCACTCTGTTTGTGGGTAAGCCCGGTCCCAAAGCCAAAAAAATCACCGAGGTAGCCGAAGCCTGTCTGGATGTGGGGATTGAGCAGGTGGTTCCTGGTGGGCATATCGGGGATATCGGCGCCGCCATCGAAGCCCATGCCCTCAAAAACCGCTGTACGGTGGTGCGGGAATATTGTGGTCACGGCATCGGTCGGGCATTCCACGAAGATCCGGCCATTCTCCACTATGGGCAGCGTGGGGAAGGGGCTGTGTTAAAACCCGGCATGATCTTTACCATCGAACCGATGATCAATCTGGGTAAGGCCGCGATCAAGCACCTGCCCGATAAATGGACTGTGGTGACCAAGGACCACTCCCTCTCCGCCCAGTTCGAACATACCCTCCTGGTCACCGAATCCGGCTGTGAAATTCTCACTGTGGCCGATGGAGAGGTGTGATTCGGTGACGGATCACATGCTATCCCATCGGCCTTTTGATTGTTGGCACGTTTCACCGTGGAGCGGTGTTTCGTGAAGTTTCCTGCCAAAGCCGCCTCTTTTTCGACCAGCTTTCCCTCCAAGCTGAAGCGTCACCTCTCGGTCTGGCTGGTTTTTTTTCTGGGTCTGTTTATTTCTGCCACGGGTTTCGATCACATGGAGGAGATGAACCGTCGGGAGATGAAAAACCTGTTCGAGTCCGGTGCCCAGGAACGTCTCCATGCCCTGCGCAAGGATATCGACCACATTCAGACTGAACTGGAGGATATTCGCAGCTTTTTTAATGGCTCCAGCTTTGTCGAGCGACAAGAATTTCAGGCCTTCGTGCAACCCATGCTCCGTCGGCATCCCTATATCCAGGCTTTGGAGTGGATCCCCAGGGTGACCCGGAGTGAAAGGGGCCAATATGAGTCGGAAGCGGCAAAGGACTATCCGGGCTTTCAGATTACCGAACGGGTAATGCAGGGGCTGATGTTACCGGCGCCCCCCCGGGAGGAATATTTTCCTGTCTATTATGTAGAGCCCTATCAAGGCAATGAAAAGGCTCTGGGTTTTGATCTGGGATCCAGTTCAACCCGGCTGGAAGCTTTGAATCAAGCTCGGGACAGTGGTTTGCCATCGGTCACGGGCCGGGTGGTTCTGGTACAGGCAAGTGATGTTCAGGCCTATGGTTTTCTGGTTTTATCGCCCATTTACCAACCTGACGCATTAATAACTGGTGTGGCCGAACGTCGTCGTCATCTCAAAGGATTTGTACTGGGTGTTTTTCGTATCGGACCCTTGGTGGAAGCTTCTCTGGCTCAGTTGGCTCCTCGGGGTATTGATTTTGAAATTCGGGATGAATCGGCCTCTGAAGAAAAGCAATTTCTCTACTATCATGTCAGTCGGCAGACATCAGGCCGTTCCAAGGCAGAAGCCACCAAGCCTTCTGAGCTGAATAATCAGTTGCAATTCAATGTTCAGTTCGAGGTGGGTGGGCGTCAGTGGTCGTTTGCCGCTTATTCAACCCCCACTTTGCTGGGGAAGGCTGCGTCCAATAACGCCTGGCTCCTGTTTTTCGCCGGTCTGCTGCTGACGCTTGTTTTGACGCTGTACCTGATCCGCTTGCTACGGGTTCTCCAGGAGCGTCAGCAAATGACCGAAATTCTGAATGCCAGCCAAAAAAGTCTGACCAAGGCCCAGCAGATTGCTCATCTGGGCAATTGGGAGTGGGATATTGTCAGCGGTAAAATGACCTTGTCGGAAGAGATTCATCGGCTGTTCGGGCGTCCACTGGCTGCATTTGGGCCGGGCTATCAGAGCTACATGGGGTTTGTTCATCCTGAGGATCGGGAACGGGTTCGGGAAATACGCAACTTGGCACTTTGTAAAAAAAATGCTGATTTTCAGATCGATTATCGGATTGTTCTGCCCAATGGTTCGGAATCCATCGTCCAGGAGTTGGGTGAGGTAGTCCGCAATGAGCTGGGGGTGCCGGTTTCGGTCTCCGGAATCATCCAGGATATCACCGAGCATCGCTTGGCCGCCAACCGTTTGGCCAAGGCGGTGGAGAGTCTGGAGGAGCGGGAGCACTATCTCCAATCGATTTTGGATACCTCCCTGGATGCCATTATCACCATGACCCCCAAGGGTGTTGTGGTGGGTTTCAATCCGACGGCTGAGCAGATGTTCGGCTATAAAAAAGAGGAGATCATGGGCCGGGATTTGACCGATTTTATCATTCCCCCGGAATTGAAAGAGCTACACCGCAATGCCCTGAGACGTTTTGCCGGGCCGTTTTCCAGCCTGCCGGTTTTTGGCCGACGCATGGAAATGCCGGGTCTTCGGGCGGATGGTTCCCGTATGGAGTTGGAGATGGCCCTGGTGGCGGTTCAGCGTAAGGAAGAGACCCTTTTTGTCGGCTCCATTTACGATATGACCGAGCGCAAGCAGCTATTGCAATCCCTGAAGGAGACCCTGGAAGAGGCGGAATCGGCCAATCGTTCCAAGAGTGAATTTTTGGCCAACATGAGCCATGAAATCCGCAGTCCCATGAATGCCATTATCGGTATGACCGATCTGGTTTTGGGTAGCCGGCTTTCTGAAGAGCAGCGGGACCATCTGGAGACGGTGCAACGCTCCTCCCAGACGATGTTGGAGCTGTTGAACGGCATTCTGGACCTTTCCCGTATTGAGGCCGGACAGCTGGTTTTAGAGTACATCACCTTTAACTTGCGCAATTGTGTAGAGGAAGTGTGCCAGACCCTGGCGGTGAAGGCTCACATGAAAGAGTTGGAGCTTTACTGCCAACTGGAGTCGGACCTGCCGGAGATATTGGTGGGGGATCCCCTGCGTCTGAACCAGGTGTTGACCAATCTCCTCTCCAACGCCATCAAGTTTACCGATGAGGGGGAGGTGGGCGTACATGTCCAGTTGGAGGCCGCTGAGGGTGGTTCCCCATCCCAGGAGGAGTTCGGAGCGAACCATCCGGATGGTGTGGGTCTGCGATTTATCATTTGGGATACCGGAATCGGCATTGCAGAGGAAAATTTAAGTCGTGTTTTTCAGAGGTTTACCCAGGGGGATGGTTCAACCACCCGGGAGTATGGCGGAACCGGATTGGGGCTGACCATCTCACGGCGTCTGGTCTATATGATGGCTGGGGATATCGCTGTTGAGAGTGCCAAGGGGAGAGGGAGCGTTTTTCAATTTACGGCGCGTTTTGGCCAGCATGACCAGCTTCAATCCACTGTCGTCAGGCCGGATCACCTCTCTCGACCCAGCTGGCCCGGGAAGGCGCTTTCCGGCGTTCGGGTGTTGCTGTGTGACGGACATGCTACAGGCCGTGGGATTGTTCGGGAGATGTTGGTTCATTTTGATGCCCGGGTGATGGAAGCCTGGGATGCCGACTCTTTTTCCCGGGTTTTAACCCGGGAGAAAGAACAAAACAGCTGGCCCGATGTCGTGATTTTTGATCATTTGGTTTTGGTGGAGATGGCCCGGGATTCCGAAGTGTTAGCCCCTTTGTTTGCTAAAGGGGCTGGATTGTTGGTGATGTTTCCCGGGCAGTTGAACCTGGAAAAACTCTCTCTTCCCCCAGAGTTCCAACGGGCCGTATCGATACAAAAACCGGTGCGGCTGTTCCGGTTGCTGGAATGGATCAATATTGCTTTGGGGCGGGAACAGGAGGCACCGCGAGCGGAGGGGCGTCCCAGATTTCGAGGAAGGCGATCCAGAGGTCGTCTCAATATTTTGTTGGTGGAGGATTTGCCGGACAATCAGGTACTGGCAACCGAAGTGCTGGAAGAGGCGGGTCATCGGGTGGCCATTGCCAATCATGGCCTGGAGGCGTTGCATCTGATCAAGGAAAGCCGCTTCGACCTGATCTTGATGGATTTGCAAATGCCGGAGATGGGGGGGCTGGAAGCTACTCGGCGTATTCGTCATCCGGAAAATCCCGGTTTGACCCCCAAGGATGTCCCGATCATTGCCGTGACCGCCCGGGTGCGGGAGGGGGATAGGCAAGAGTGTGAAGAAGCCGGTATGAACGGCTTTGTCGCCAAGCCCTATCGAGTAGAGGCTTTATTGGATGCAATCAAACCGTTTTTGCCGCCACCCGATAGCAAAAAGAGACGCCAAAAAAGCACCCGAAAGGTGGTCATATTGACGCCGGTTGAGGTGGATTCAGAAAACTTCTTGCCAAGAATGCGGATTTTTCTGGACGAAGGCCCCAAACGGCTGCAAGATCTTGGAGAGGCTTTTGCAAATGAAAATGTGCGCCAATCGGTGAAACAGATCGAGTGCCTGATGGGCTTGGCTGAGGCGGTAGGTGCCAGCCGGGTCGCATCCGTAGCCTTGCGGTTACGGGGACAGGTTGAGGTGGAAGATTGGGAAGAGGCCCGCTCCCGCTCCCGGGACTTGGAAGCAGCGTTTCACAAGGCCCGCAAAGCCCTGATGGAGAAAGGTGAGGAAGTATGAAAGCCCTGATTGTAGACGATCAAATCGATAACCGTAAGTTATTGAGAGATATTTTGGAGTCTCACGCAACCTGTGATCTGGTCAGTAATGGCCTGGAGGCGGTCAAAACCTTCGAGATGGAGCTGACCGGTGGGGAGCCTTATGATTTGGTGCTTCTCGATATCATGATGCCGGTGATGGATGGCCAGGAAGCCTTGAAGCAGATGCGGGCTGTGGAGCGGGAACAGAAGGTGCCAGCCAGTGAGGAGGCGGTGATTATCATGGTGACCGCTTTGGACTCCCCCAAGCCGGTTACGGAGGCCTTTTTCAAGGGTTTTTGTACCGATTATGTCTCCAAACCCCTGCGCCCCAAGGTGTTGCTGGACAAGTTGGCTGAGTATGGTCTGATCGAAGCCTGACTGTTTTGGTTTTTCGGGGTTCGGCGTCTCTCCCTCATTGCGGACCCCGCCCATGTCTTTTATTGCTGATCTGCACATCCATTCCAAATATTCCCGGGCCACCAGCCGGGAATGCGACCTGGAAAATCTCGCCCTCTGGAGCCGGAAAAAAGGTGTTTCGGTGCTGGGTACCGGGGATTTTACCCATCCCGCCTGGTTCGAGGAGATCTCCACCAAGCTCGTTGCCGCCGAGCCCGGCCTCTTCCGCTTGCGGGAAGAGCTGGAGCGGGGGGTTGAAAGCCGCTTGAAGGGGTTTGCCGGTGAGCCGATTCGCTTTCAGCTGACCGTTGAAATTTCCACCATCTATAAATCCGGTCCCAAAACCCGCAAAGTCCACCACCTGATATCGATGCCCGATCTGGAGGCCGCCCAGCGCTTTAATGCCCAGCTGGATCGCATCGGCAATATCCACTCCGACGGTCGCCCCATTCTGGGTTTGGATTCCCGTGATCTGTTGGAAATTGTTCTGGCATCGGGGGAGGGGGGGTGGCTGATTCCCGCCCACATCTGGACCCCGTGGTTTTCGATGTTGGGGTCGAAGTCGGGGTTTGATTCCGTCGCGGAGTGTTATCGGGATCTTGCCCCGCATATTTTTGCCTTGGAGACCGGCCTGTCGTCGGATCCCCCCATGAACTGGCAGATTTCCGGATTGGATGATTACCGTCTGGTCTCCAACTCCGACGCCCATTCACCCATGAAACTGGGGCGGGAGGCGACCCGTTTTGAGACCCCTCTGGACTATTTTGCCATGGTGGCGGCGTTGAAGAGTGGGGTGGGGTATGGGGGGACGTTGGAATTTTTTCCCGAGGAGGGAAAATATCACCTGGATGGCCATCGCAAGTGTGGGGTGCGGCTGGAGCCGGAAGAGACCCGGGAGCGGGAGGGGCTCTGTCCGAGTTGTGGCAAGCCGGTGGTGGTGGGGGTGTTGAACCGGGTGGAAGAGCTGTCGGACCGCCAGGAAGGGATTCGACCGCAGAGTGGCGGGGATTTTACTTCGCTCATTCCCTTGCAGGAGATCATCTCTGAGATCGAAGGGGTGGGGCCGGGTTCCAAGCGGGTGCAGCGGAGTTATGAAACGTTGCTCTCCAAGCTCGGACCGGAGCTTTATATTTTGGAAAAAGCCCCCCTGGAAGATCTACACCGGGCCGGGTCGGAGCGGTTTGCCGAGGCGATCTCCCGTTTGCGGGAGAGCCGGGTGATTCGCCAAGGGGGGTATGATGGGGCGTTTGGGGTGATTCGTCTGTTTGAGCCTGACGAATTGGTTGAGCGCACTGCAGTGGGGGTGCTGTTTGATCCGGCAGAGTTGGCTGGGGAGAGCCCTGGAAGAGACAGGCCAGCCGCTAAAACCCGCCAAAAAAGGGCTCCCCGAAAGAAAAAAACCGCTCTTGCCAAGAGATCCCCAGTGCCAGCGAAAAAAGCCGATCCAGCGCTGGCCGAGGGGGGGATCCTGGCGGGGCTTGATCCAGAGCAGCGTTTGGCAGCAGAAGCCACTCGGGGGCCTGTGATGATCCTGGCAGGCCCCGGCACCGGCAAAACCCGCACCCTCACCCGCCGTTTGTGTCAGGTGATCCAACAGGAGGGCGTCGCGCCGGAAGCGGTCCTGGCTCTCACCTTCACCCGTCGGGCGGCGGGGGAGATGGCGGAGCGGTTGGTGGCGTTGCTGCCAGGTGTAGGTGATAAAATTCCTGTCATGACCTTCCACGCCCTCGGCTGGTCGATGGTGCGGGAGCACTTTGCCGCTCTGGGGTTTGAGGCCCCCCCCACCATCGCTTCCGATATCGAGTTGACGGGATTATTGCGAGAGCTGATCGGATTATCGGCTGCCCGGGCGGCCAAGAGGCTGGGGGAAATTTCCCGGATCAAGGGGGAGGGGAGGGAGAGAGATGATCCCTTTATCGAGCGGTGGCAGCAGGCTTTGGGGGAGCGGGGGTGGGTGGATCTGGATGATTTGATCGGGTTACCCCTGGCGCTGCTTGATCAACAGGAAGCGTTGGTGGCCCACTACCGGGGGCGCTACCCTTGGGTTTCGGTGGATGAATTTCAGGATGTGGATGGGCGGCAATATCGACTGCTACGCCACTTGGTTCCTTCCGGGGGCAACCTCTGCGTGATTGGGGATCCGGATCAGGCGATCTATGGTTTTCGGGGGGGAGATGTACGCTTTTTTACTGAATTCGAACGGGATTTCGAGGAGGTGCGAGCCATTCGCCTGAGTCGCTCCTACCGCTCGGGGCCGTTGATTTTGGCGGCGGCCGGGGAGGTGATGGCGGCATCGGAAATGAAACGTGAACGTGAATTGCAGCCCATGGGAGGGGAGCCGCTACCGGTGGGGGTGCATGGGGCGCTCTCCGAAAAAGCCGAGGCGGAATTTATCGTCCAGACCCTGGAAAGGTTGCTTGGGGGGCACTCCTTTTTTTCAGTGGATTCGGGGCGGGCCGATGGGGAAGCTGAGGGCGTTTATGGATTTGCCGATTTTGCCGTGCTCTACCGCACCGATACCCAGGGGGAGGTGATGGCCGAGGCGTTACAGCGCTCGGGTATTCCCTATCAAAAACGCTCCCACAATCGCTTGCTGGATCACCCGGGGGTGGGGGAGGTGGTGGCGCGCATGGGGGAGGGGGAAGGCTCGGTGCTTCAACGCTTGCTGGGGGATGTTGAGTGCCCGGAGGCGGTAGGGGAGCTGCTGAAACCGTTGGCTGAGGCGTGTGGTGGGGATTGGGGGCTCTTCCAGGCGCGCTTGTCCATGGGGGCGGAGGTGGATTGTTGGGAAGCCAAGGCCGATCGGGTCACCTTGATGACCTTGCATGGCTCCAAGGGGTTGGAGTTTCCGGTGGTTTTTATGGTCGGTTGCGAGGAGGGGGTGTTGCCCTTGGCCTGGGGAAAAGCGGTTGAGGATCTGGAGGAGGAGCGCAGGCTTTTTTTTGTGGGGATGACCCGGGCGAAGGAGCGGCTTTTTCTCAGCCATGCCAAAAAGCGGCTGTGGCGGGGGAAGGTGAGGGAGGGGGAGCGGAGCCGTTTTTTGCAAGGGATATCGGAAGGGTTGCTGGAACATCACCAGGCCCCACCTCTACCGAAAAAAAAGCCGAAGCCGTTTGGCGAGCAGCTCAGTTTATTTGGGGATGAGGATGTGTGAGTTGAAGAGGGTGATCCAACCGTGAACCATTCGGGCTATCTCTATCTGGCGTTGGCGATTTTGAGTGAAGTGGCCGGCACCATCGCGCTGAAATTTTCCAATGGTTTCCAAAAGCTGCTGCCGTCATCGATCACGGTGGTGGGCTATGCGCTGGCGTTTTACCTCCTTTCCCTGAGCCTCAAGACCCTGGGGGTTGGTTTTACCTATGCCGTATGGGCCGGCATTGGCATCGTCCTGATTTCCATCGCGGGGGTGTTTGTTTTTGGTGAAAAGGTGGATTTGGGCGGCATCATCGGCCTGGGCCTGATCGTGGCCGGCGTGGTGATACTCAACCTCTATTCCGGCATGGGCAAGGGGTGAGGGAATAATCCCAAATCCGGCAGTTGGGCGTACGCACATGCCCCAGCCCCTTGATCCACCAAGCCAATCGGGAGAAAATCCTGTGACCAACATGGTGCCGGCGATTTCTCCCAATTCACTCTGCGAACCCATATCCTGCACCTACCACACACGCCCAACTACCGTATTTAGGTTCAATAGGTGCCTGTTTCCCTTGGCACGACTATAAGAAAAAAAGGGCGAATAAACATAAAAAAAAGGGGCGATGTTTTGCCCCTTTGAGTCTGCGTTGATGTTCAGTCTCGTGCGTGGGGTCAACCCCGTTTTTTGATCCAATCGGCGATACCGGGGGGGACTTCCTTTTGGGCTCGGGAGCTGACGTAGAGGCCGATGTGGCCACCGCTGAAGGGAAGCTCCGAATAATCCTCGCTGCCGACGAGATTTTTCAATGCCAGTGATGCCGCCGGGGGAACCAGATGATCCTTGGTGGCATAGACATTGAGCACCGGCATGGTGAGGTTTTTCAGATCGACGGTTTTATCTCCGATCTTGATGCCGCCGTTGACCAAGCCGTTCTTCTGGTAAAAATCCTTGATAAACTGACAGAAAGCCTCTCCTGCCTGGTCCGGACTGTCCGCGACCCACTTTTCCATGCGCAGAAAGTTGGTAAGCTTTTTCTTGTCCTCCAGGATATCGATCATATCCAGATATTTTTTGCCCGTGGAGGGGGCCGAGCGCATGGAGGCGAAGGTGACATTCAGTAGATCCCCCGGGATATTCCCCATGGCATCCACCATCAGATCCACATCCAGCTTTTGCGCCCAATGGGAGAGCAGATTGTCCGGGGTCTGAAAATCCACCGGCGTCACCGTCACCACCAGATTGCGCACCCGCTCCGGATGCATGGCGCTATAGCAGAGGCTGAAACTTCCCCCCTGGCAGATCCCCAGCACGTTGATGCGAAAGAGCCCGTGACGCTCGCAAATCGCTTCCACTGAACGGTGGATGTAGCCGTTGATGTAGTCATCCAGATTGATAAATTTGTCGGAACGATCTGGATAGCCCCAGTCGATGAGATAGACATCCAGACCCTGATCCAACAACCCCCGGATCATGGAACGATCTTCTTGCAGGTCAGCCATATAGGGGCGATTTACCAGGGCATAGACCACCAGCACCGGCACCCGATGGGGGTTTTCCACTCTGGGCTTGAAGCGGTAGAGGACCATCTTGTCCTCCTGATAAATCGCTTCCCGCTCGCTACACCCGACCTCTACTTCACCCACCTCCCCCAAGGAAGGCAGGCCATTGATGAATTTCCGGTTGAGATCCGCCACTTCCTGGGCGGCCTTCTCCGGGCTGATGGAAAAAGGCAACATGAATGATTCCTCCTGAGCGCTGATGGAAATCAGTCGCTTTTGGTGGTCCGGGTGGATTTACGGGGTTTTTTGGCAGCGGCAGCGGCAGCCGCAGCCGCTTTGGGCTTGGTTGGGGCTTTGGCCTGGGCCTGGGCTACCGTCTTGCTGGCCTCAACATTCGCCTGAAGATGCGCCACCTGATTGCGCAATCCAGCCACATCCAGCTTTTCCACCTCGTCCCGAAGAGTGTTAAGCTCCTGGGCCAAATCCCGCTCTTGGGCCTTGGCCTTGAGTTGGGCTTCCAGGGCTGCCACCCGACGCTGTAAGCCTCGGACGGTCTTGTGAGCGCTGTCCATCTCCCGGCGGTGGGGCAGGTTCATCGCTTCCAACACCTGATCCATCGCCTCACCGTTGTGGGCCCGCAGTCGATTCATGGCGTTGACCAATTCGGCATTGGCAGCGGCATACTCCGTACCCACCACCATCTTGGCGTGGGCCGCCTCGGCACACCCGACCCACAGGTCAAAGATCTCCTTGAAGCTGCTCAAGGGTTCTTCATCCTGGGCGAGTTTGACGAGCTTTTCCTGGAACATTTCCAGAGCTGTGACCGTCTCCTGACCCTGGAGCTGCATAAACTTGCCCATCGCCTCCTGGCAGGCCCACATATGCTGGCCCGTGGCCTCGGAGTGTGCCCGCCACTTTTCCATCACATCCGGGGAGATGATGGAAAGGTATTGCTTGAAGTGACCCATCAACGCCTCGTTCATCCCCGGGGGGAGACCAAAAGCGGAAAGGTCCGGGAAGCTGCCCATCTGGGGCATTCCCTGGGGCATTCCCTGGGGCATCATGCCCTGCCAAGCTTGCCAGGCTTGGGGAGCGGAGCTGAAGGAGTTGGTCAAAAACCCCTTGGCTGTTTCGATGTTTTTGGCCAAAAGCTCCTGCCAGGCTTCGGCACCTGTGCCACCGGAGGCCATGGCTTGAAAAGCCTTCATGGACTCTTCGGCCAGCTTTGGAAACGCCTGACCCCAAGCGAGCAGGTTGGCATGAATCGCCTGTTCCGGTGCGCCGTGGGGAATGCCGGAATTGTTTTTCCACCAGGATTGAAACATCTGGCTGAAGTCAGGCTGGGCTCCGGCGCTGGGTGGAGACCACCAACCCCAGGGATTGGGAGTCCCCATATTCCCGGCGCCGGATGGGCCGCTCATGGCGGCCATAGCCTGCTTTTGCCACTCGGTCCAGCCGTTCATCCAGTTGGTGGAAAATGGGTTGCCATCAGTCATATCGGTTCCCTCCGGAGTGACAAAGGATATAAGGGGTGGAGATAAGGATGCTCATGCCCATGAAAGCGGTTGGATCACTTTCATGGGCAGGGAGGAAGGGGGATTCCCCTTCGGCCAGACAAAGATTATTAGGGATTTTTGCCCATGCTGAGCAGGTCGTTGACGTTTTTCTCAACGAGGGAGTTCAGCTCGTCTTTGGATTCGGTCAGCACGCTCATGGTCTTGCGGGCGTGGTTGATCATCAGTTCACCCAACTCGCTGGCGAGTTCAGCCTGGGTGGAGACCGCTTGCTTGACATCCTTCACCTCACCGGTCTCTTTCATCTTTTTGACACCCGCTTCCATGCAGCTGCCAGCCACTTCCAGCTGCTGCTCGGCGAGGGTTCTCAGGGTGCGATCATTGATCTCCTGCAAACGCAGCATCGCGTCCAGAACATTCTTGGTCATCGCGGTCATCTGTTCGGGTATCTTGTTTTCCATGGCTCGTCTCCTGGCTCCTGGTAGGACTGCTTTTCGTCATGTTGCGATGCAGCATATTGCGGTGCAGCATAATGAAGCTTTTTGCGCCTGTCAATCATTTTTTTGCAAACTTTGAAACAGAGTGGTGCTGTCGGCTGCTGGTTGGGGCCGCGACAAGGCTTGGGGAATAACGTCGGAGAGGCGTGTGGAACAGAGACGGTAGCTGGTCAGCTATGACTCGTCGGAGTCGGTTTTTTTGGTAGGCGCGCCCGAAGCTATCGAGAAGAGATTGTTCTGCCATTGCTGCCAGAAGGCGATGTTGGAATCGGTGATTTTTTCCATCATCGCCAGGGGCAGACCGGCATCGGCGGGGGTGTTGAGGAGCTGCTTTTGCAGATCCACCTGCTGCTCCATGAAAAAGCCCAGGGATTTTTCCAGATAGTGGCTGACCGATGTTTGCAGGAGATCGCCATGGAGGCGGATAATGCGGGTGAGGACATCGCTGGAGAGGATGGGATCTCCCTTCTCTTCCTGTTCGGTGATGATCTGCAACAGGACCGAGCGGGTGATCTCTTTGCCGCTGCGGCTGTCCACCACCTGGAAGGGAATCCGCTCTTTAACCAGCTTGCGGATTCCCTCCAGGGTGACATAACGGCTCTCCGCCGTGTCGTACAGGCGGCGGTTGGGATATTTTTTGATGATGCGGATATCGTCCATGGCCGCAGGGTGCTTTAAGCCAGGGTCAAAATCAATGTATGAACTGCCCGCCGTTGACATCGATGTTGGCGCCAGTGATGAAGCCGGCATCGTCAGCAGCCAGGAAAAGCGCCACCCGGGCGATTTCGATGGGTTCTGCCAGGCGACCTGCCGGAATCTGGGCGATGATGGCGTCGAGGATCTCCTTGGGGATATCCAGCATCATTTTGGTGGCGGTATAACCCGGGGAGATGGTGTTGACGGTGACCCCTTTGCGGGCTCCTTCCTGGGCCAGGGCCATGGTGAAGCCGTGGAGGCCTGCCTTGGAAGCGGAATAGTTGGCCTGACCGAACTGGCCTTTGCGGCCATTGATGGAGGAGATGTTGATGATCCGTCCAAATTTGCGGTCCAGCATGCCGGGCCACACCTGCCGGGTCATGTTGAAGGCCCCGTCCAGGTTGGTGTTGATCACCGCATCCCACTGCTCGGGGGTCATTTTTTTCAGGGTGCTGTCCCGGGTGATGCCGGCATTGTTGATAAGGACATCGATGGGGCCCACCTGGGATTCCACATCGTCGATCATCTTTTTGCAGGAATAAAAATCGGTCACATCCACCTCAAAGAGGGGAATATCCATATCCTCGGCTTTGCGGGCGGCGCGCCAGTCATCAATCCGTTGACATTCGATCACAGTACAGGTGGCAGCCACCTTGTATCCGGCCTTGATCAGGCCCCGGGTGATTTCGGTACCGATGCCTCCAGCACCACCAGTCACCAATGCAGTCCTTTGAGTCATTTGGGGATTCTCCTTGTTGATGTGCCACTCTCGTAGTGCGGGTTCGGGAGCCATTTGGCTACTGTTACCGGTCATCACCCGGTTTTGCTTCGGTGTGTCCGGTATGGGGGTAAAACTATTTCCCCGCCGCCCTTACGGGCAAACCGGCTGGCGGGGAGATCTATTGCTGATTTCGGATTCCTTAAGCGATGGGAAGATCCGAATGATTTTTACATCCGATCATGAATCTTCAAGCAGTCAGGGGAGGGGGATTCTAACCCCGCTCCACCGCCAACGCCACACCCATTCCACCACCGATGCACAGAGTGGCCAAACCGCGCTTGGCATCCCGCTTGGCCATGGCGTGGAGCAGGGTCACCAGAATCCGGGCTCCGGAAGCGCCGATGGGGTGTCCCAGGGAGATGGCACCGCCATTGACGTTGATCTTGTCGGTATCCCAGCCAAGCTCTTTGTTGACAGAGATGGCCTGGGAGGCGAAAGCTTCGTTGGCTTCGATGAGGTCGAGATCGTCAATGCTCCAGCCTGCCTTATCCAGACATTTTTTTACCGCAGGCACAGGCCCGGTTCCCATGATGTCCGGCTCTACCCCGGCACTGGCATAAGCCACCACCCGAGCCATGGGGGTGATTCCCAGTTCAGCGGCTTTGGAGGCTGAAGCCACCAACACCATGGCAGCGCCATCGTTGATGCCGGAAGCGTTACCAGCGGTCACCGCACCGGTTTTTTCGAAGGCGGGGCGCAGCTTGCCAAGGGAAGCCGCCGTGGTGCCTGCCCGGGGAAATTCGTCCCGGTCAAAAATGACGGGGGGCTTTTTGCGCTGGGGGATCTCCAGGGGGATGATCTCATCCTTGAATTGATCGCTGTTCTGGGCCGCTTCGGTCTTCTGCTGGGAGCCTGCGGAAAATTGGTCCAACTCGTCCCGGTTGAGTTCATATTTGCGGACCAGATTTTCCGCCGTACAGCCCATGTGATAGTCGTTAAAAACATCCCACAGACCATCGACGATCATGGAATCCTTCATTTTCCAATCGCCCATTTTGGCGCCGTTGCGGGAATTTTCCAAAACATGGGGGGAGCGGGTCATGTTTTCCTGGCCCCCGGCCACAATCAGATCGGCATCGCCGCAGCGAATCGCCTGGGCGGCCAGATGGACCGCCTTGAGGCCCGAACCGCACACTTTATTGATGGTCATGGCGGGCACGGTGACCGGCAAACCAGCGCCGAGGCAGGTTTGGCGGGCGGGGTTTTGGCCGACACCGGCGGTGAGCACCTGGCCCAGGATCACCTCATCCACCTGATCCGCCGCCACGCCACTGCGCTCCAGCAGGCCGGAGATGACTTTGGCGCCCATTTCACTGGCAGGCATATTTTGCAGGGTACCTAAAAATTTGCCAATGGCGGAGCGACCGGCTGCAAGGATGACCACATTTTCCATTGTTGATGCCTCCAAAAGGGTGCTGCTGTAGTGAATAGGGGCTCCTGGGTTGTTTGACTCAGGGGCTTAAGTTCCATGTTTTCAAGGTGTTGGATAGTCTGGTTGGATCTATCCGGACAGCTGAATACAAAAAAAATGTGTTTTTCACGGCATGCGAATGTGCATCACTCACATAAATACATCGGTATTTCCTACTATAATTTCACCGCCCGGTCCATGCCTGAAGAGGATCAATTGTGTGAAAATTTGATGGACAGTCATTTTTTTCACGCAAAATCAGTGTATTAGGTTTAATGTGAAAAACCGACTTTTGCCGGAGAAAAAGCGCGTGTTTGAGAAAGGGAATTGGTTTGAGAGGGTGGAGGAAGGGGGTTTATTGATAAATGTTCGAAACAGAAGGAAAAATGAGAAAGGCCGGAGAGACGATTGCCTCCCCGGCCCAGACACCTGTTATCAGGATGGTGGCTGATGAACAACTCCCACCAAGGTGTCTCCCCAGTTAAGGATGGCAGACGCCTTGTGAATGGCGTCTGCCAACCGAGTGAACTGATTTTTGATGCTGCTTATGCCCCGATGTAGCCCCGCTCGTCGTGGAGGGAGATATCGAGTCCCATGATTTCACTCTCCTCATCCACCCGCAGGCCCAGGGTGGCATCGATGATTTTGAGGAGCAGGAAGCTGATGATGCCGCAATAGACCGCTGTCACCACCACACTCATGGTCTGGGCCGCTACCTGCCCACTCATGGTCATCCCTTCAGCCAGCCCCACACCACCCAGATCAGCGGAGACGAAGACGCCGGTGAGGATGGCACCGACGATGCCGCCGACACCGTGGACACCGAAGGCGTCGAGAGAGTCATCGTAGCCCAGCTTGCGTTTCATGGTGGTCGCACTCCAAAAGCAGACAAAGCCTGAGATGGCACCGATGGCCAACGCTCCCATGGGCCCAACGAATCCCGAGGCCGGGGTGATGGCGACAAGCCCGCCCACAGCACCGGTCACAATACCCAGGACACTCGGTTTGCCGTGACGCACCCACTCGGCGAACATCCAGGCCAGCGCCGCCGTGGCGGAGGCCAACTGGGTCACCACCATGGCCATGCCCGCCGTGCCGTCTGCCGCCAGTTCACTGCCCGCATTGAATCCAAACCAGCCCACCCATAGCATCCCAGCACCAATCACCGTCAGGGGCAGGTTGTGAGGAGGCATGGCGGTGGTGGGAAAGCCCCGGCGCTTGCCGAGAACCAGTGCCGCGACCAGGCCCGCTACACCGGCATTGATGTGCACCACCGTACCTCCTGCAAAGTCCAGCACCCCGTGATCTCCCATCCAGCCACCACCCCACACCCAGTGACAGACCGGGATATAGACCAGGGTGACCCAAAAGGTGAGGAAAATCAGCATCGCCGAAAATTTCATCCGCTCCGCAAAGGCCCCCACGATCAGCGCCGGGGTGATGATGGCGAAGGTCATCTGGAAGGTCATGAACACCCCCTCCGGGATGGTGCCGGAGAGGGAATCGGGGGTGACCCCCAAGAGAAAGGCTTTATTGAGACCGCCAATCACGGCATTGACTGAACCGCCATCTTCAAAGGCTAGGCTATAGCCGTAAACCGCCCAGAGCACCGTCATCAGCGAGGTGATGGCGAAACATTGCATGAGCACGGAGAGAACATTTTTGGCCCGTACCATGCCCGCATAAAAAAGCGAGAGGCCGGGGATGGTCATGAAGAGCACCAGGGCCGTTGCGGTCAACATCCAGGCGGTATCACCGGAGTTGAGTTGGGCGGCTTCTTGTGCATGGGCCAGGGTGGGGATGAATAGGGTCGGGGCCAGTAGAGCCAGGGACCATTTTCCGGGGGTGTGCATGATATCCTCCTTGATAGCTGCTTCGAGCACGTTTTAGAGCACGTTGTCGCCGGTTTCGCCGGTACGGATGCGCAGGGCCCGTTCCAGATCCAGCACAAATATTTTGCCGTCGCCGATGCGACCGGTATGTCCCGCCTTTTGGATGGCCTCCACCACGCCCTCCACCATATTTTCAGAAACAGCGGCTTCGATTTTGAGCTTGGGCAAAAAATCCACCTGATATTCCGCGCCGCGATAGAGTTCGGTATGACCTTTTTGTCGACCAAACCCACGCACTTCGGTTACGGTGATGCCCTGGAGCCCCACCTTGGTGAGGGATTCCCGAACTTCGTCCAGCTTGAATGGTTTGATGATGGCGATGATCCACTTCATGATATCCTCCTTGCCCGTAACCGCATTTTTCATCAGCCCGGCTCCATGCTGGGCTACCGGGGGAAACCTCCGCCCGGATGTTGGCTATAGGGCATAAGGCGTGCCATGTTTTGTATGATGTTGAAAATCAAGTAAAATATAAGAATTTCAGAGTAAAAAATCTTCTCTGAAAGTATGGGTTGCATAATTATTGATCACGCTTGTTGGTGTGGTGTTGGGCGGGTGATTAAAAATTAACCAGATCGAGGGAATCATGGAGCATCGTGCCTATTTTATTGTCGGAGATTTTTTTTCCTGCATCGTGACAGGGGGAATGACCGGCTGGTTGGTGACCGGCTGGGTGGGGAGTGGCTGGTCGATGTTTGGGGGAATGCTGCTGGGCATGGGGGTCGGAATGGGGTTGGCCTTTTTGCTCTCCCCGATTTTCATGACCTTTTTCGGAGCCATGGAGGTGATGGTGCCCGGCATGTTGAGTGGCATGTTGGGGGGGATGGTGGTGGGGATGGGGGTTCCAGGTGATTCTCTGACCGCTCTGGATGGTTGGATTCAGGGGGGTGTGGCGGGGGGGGTGGTGGTGATGGCGACCTATGCCATGAACTGGCAGGTGAAAGGAGTGAGACCATGAACCAGCCCTCTGACCATGACCAGCCTGAGGGGGGGAGCGACAACAAGCCCCGGATCAGTGCTGAGGCGATGGCTGCCGAGACCCAAAAAAAATGGGATTTTTCCGCCGGATTTTTCGACATCATCGCCTACGGTGCGGAGTTGCGCTGGGGGCCGGAAAAAAAGGCGCTCTACCGATCCATGTCCGGCAAGGTGCTTTTCGTCGCCATGGGGACCGGTCTTGATATTGCCCAGTTTCCGCCGAATCAGGATATCATCGGTGTTGATATCAGCTCTAAAATGTTGGCCAAGGCCCAACCCCGGGCGGACAGCTATCCGGGGAGCTTGACATTGATGGTGCAGGATGTGCTGGCGCTGGATTTTGCCGATGACAGTTTTGATCAGGTTTTTACCGCCTGCACCTTCTGCTCTGTGCCCAATCCTGTGGCGGGGTTGCGCTCCTTGAAGCGGGTGTTGAAGCCCGGAGGCCGCCTCAACATGTTTGAACACACCGGCTCCCGCATTCCTCCCTTCAATATGATGCTCAACCTGATGAATCCCCTCTGTCGGCAGATGGGACCGGAGGTCAACCGCCCTACGGAGGAGAATGTCCGGGCGGCTGGTTTTGAGATTTTGGAGGTGAATCACATCTATTTGGATATCGTCAAGACCATCCGAGCCGTGGCGCCGGGGTGAGTCGGATGATTTTGGCAACCCCCTGGACTTTGCTGGAAAACCCTGCTGTTGTGTCCGGTAAATTCATTTAAAATCCCGGGAAGTCCACTGCTGGAAAGGGCGTTTTCCATGATGGTAAAAGGGTTTTTGTGCTCCCTATCATCCCCGTGGTGACGCGAGCCTGCCATTGCGGTGGAAGCTCCTGTGGGCTATTAATAGCGCGATTCCAGGCCCAGGTCTTCAGCCTGAGGGCCGTTACCAACCCCAGCCATGCAACCGGGGGGTGCCATGGGTAGATCCTCTTTCTTTTCAACGCTCGTTTCCGCCCTCTGGACCCTGACGCTGATCAGCGTCTCGGTTTATGCGGGTTATTATGTCGCGCTGATTCTGGATTGGTCCATTGTCCAGAGCTACATCACCCTTCCCGGGTTTTTAAGCGTTCCCCTGGAGTA
Organism: Magnetococcales bacterium; assembly: GCA_015232395.1. Lineage (NCBI taxonomy): Bacteria > Pseudomonadati > Pseudomonadota > Magnetococcia > Magnetococcales > Magnetococcales bacterium. Next base: position 102,139 of record JADFZT010000005.1, read on the forward strand.
TCAGACCGAGACCCCCATCATTCGCACGTTGGCCGGGGTGATTTCCGGATTTTTGCTCTTCTTCATCATCTGCTATGTCTGGCAGGCCTTCTGGGACGCCTTTCGCCTGGGAATGGTCAGCCGCTCCCTGCGGGTGGCGATGAAAAAGGGCCGTCTGGAAAATCCCGAACGTCCGGTGATCGATTGGGGTTGGTTTTACTATCCGCTCTTCAGCCGTTTATGGCGGGATTTTGCCGAAACCCTCCACTGTCAGCGTCACCCGGATGCCAAGGTGGATGAAAACCGGGTGCAGTATCGTGCAACAGCCCCCGCAGAGCTTCATTTTAGTCCCCAAACCCTGGTAGACACCCCCATGAAGGTGGAGTTTTTCCGCCACCTTCCCGGCATCCTCACCGGTGCGGGTATCGTCAGCACCTTTGCCGGTATTCTCCTGGGCTTGACCGAGTTTAATCCGGTGGTGGAGCCCGATCAGGTCACCTTACAGCTGCAAAACCTCTTCATGGGGGTTTCAACCGCCTTCGTCGCCTCCTTTTTTGCCATTTTCACCGCTATCTGCATCACCGTGGTGGAAAAGCTGCTGCTCCACTGGCGCTATGCCCAGGTGACGGCGCTCCAGGGACGTCTGGACGATATGTTTCAGGCTGGGGTGGAGCCGGAATATCTGGCAGAGCTGGTCAAGAGCGGGAGCGAGCAATCCGACCGTCTGGAGGCTCTGGCGACCCAGTTTGTTCCCCGCCTCACCGCTTTTTTGGAGCGCTCCGGTGAGTCTGACGCTCTGCAAGGGGGAGCCCTTGATAAAATTTTGGATCCTCTGGCCGAAAAGCTGGCTGCAAGCCAAGCCAACCAAACCCGGGCACTGGCGGAAAAATTGGCTGAAAACCAGGCCAATCAAACCCGGGCGCTGGCAGAAGCGCTCAAAAATGGCCTGAACGAGCCCCTCAAGCTGATCTCCAAATCGGTACAGGTGACCCTGGAGGAGCAGCGCAAGGGGGGGGAATCCATCGATGCTCTCAAGAGCGGCTTGGAGGGTGTGGGTGAAAAACTGGACCGGATTGTCGGTGCGGTGAATGGCCTGGATGGGGTGTTGCGTGACGGGCACAACGACCACGCCCAGCGGATGGCCCGGGAAGCGGAGGCCACCGGGCAGAGGGCGGATGAGCAAGCCCGACACCTCAAAGAGGGGCTTCAGGGGCTGGGAGAGCGGTTCGAGACGGTTGGTGATCGACTCCAAGGGGCCATCGCCGGGTTGCAACAAAACGGTGAGGGTATCCAACAGCTGCTGGAAAAACAGACCAATCAGCTGGCTCAGGGGGAAGAACGGGATCAGGAGCAGGCCCTGAAGCAGGCTCGGGCTCAGGAGCAGGCTCAGGAGCAGGCCCAAGCTTTGACCCAGGGTTTGGAGGGGTTAAGCCAAAAGCTGGATGAGGGGGTCGCTGCCGTCAAAGAGATCTCCGGCTCCGTGGATAAAACGATGGGGGGGCTTTCCAGCTCTCTAAATGAAACGATGACAGGGATCTCCAGCTCTCTGAATAAAGAGTTGGGAGCTCTTTCCAGCTCTCTGAATGAAACGATGACAGGGATCTCCAGCTCCCTGGATGAAACGATGACGGGACTTTCCAGCTCCCTGAATGAACAAACAGGAGGGCTTTCCAGCTCCCTGAATGAAACGATGACGGGACTTTCCAGCTCCCTGAATAAAGAGATGGGGGGGATGACCGATTCCCTCACCAAGGGATTTGATACCTTGGGAGGCCAGCTCAATCAAGCGGCTGAGGGGGTTTCTGCCGTGGGTGGAAAGCTCACGGGGCTTCTGGAAAAACAGTCCAGCCAGTTGACGGCCCAGTTGGCAGACCAGGCGGCTCAGGCGGGGGATGGGGAGCAGGCCCGCGCTGATCGAATGACCCAAGGGCTGGAAGCTCTCGGAGAAAAGCTCGATCAGGCCATCGAAGGCATCGCAGCCTTTTCCCAAATGGGCTCCCAGCTGAAAGAGGTGTTGGAGGAGCAGTCCCAGGCACTGGCCCAAGGGACTCAAGGGGAACGGGAGCAAGGGCTTGAAGTCATTGGCGCTTTGCAGAGTCTGGGAGAAAAACTGGATCAGGCAGGCCAAGGCTTGGCAGGGCTTGATGGGGCGGTTGGTGAGATATCCAATCGTCTGAAATCCGGCTTGGATACCCTCAGACAGGGAATCGATGGCCAGGGCCAGGGGATCGAGGGAATCAACCAGGGGATTGCGGGCATCAGCCAAGGGATCGAGGGAGTCAACCAGGGGATCCATGGGTTCGGCCAAAAGGTGGAGAGTTCGGTGGCCGGGGTATCCCGGGTGGGCGGGGAGTTGCGAGGGCTTTTGCAACACCAAGCCGAGCTTCTGGAAAAAAATATCGCTGGGGAGCAAGAGCGTGCTGCCGGGGAGCGGGAACGTGGCGATATGTTGATTTTGGGCATCGAAGAGTTGGGAGAAAAGGTGAATGGGGCGGTTTCCGGCATTTCCGATGCCTTGAAGGGGGGGGTGGGGGATCTCAAGAGCCAGCTGGCCCAGAGCCATGCCGGAATCGATGGGCTTGGCGAGGTGCTACAAGGGGTGTTGGCCAGCCAAACCGCCCGGCAGGAAGTGGAAGGCACGGAGCAACAGGCGCAGTCGGAACGGGTTTCCATCGCTTTGGATGGTCTCGGTAGCCGGTTGGATCAGATCGGTCAGCAGCTGGATGGGGCGGCATCCGGGATTTCCGCAGGCCTGACTTCGGAGCTTCAAGCCCTGGGAGGCAAGCTGGACCAGGCGGTATCGGGGGCCTCGGATATTTCGGATGTGGGCTTGGAGATTCAAAATATTTTGGAAAGCCAAGCCTCCCTTCTGACCGAATCTGCCGAACGGGACAAAGAGACCGCACAAAGGCAGGGTCAGGGATTGGAGAGCATCGGCGAACGGATGGATGGTGCCCTGTCGGTGGTCGCCAAGGCTCTTGATGGCGGCTTTAAGGAGTTGGGGGATAAAGTGGACCTGGGGGTTGCCGGGATAGCCGACCTGGGAGCGGGCCTCACCGGATCGTTGGCCAAGCAGGCGACGGAACTGAGCCAACAAACCAGCCGTTTGAACGACTCTGCCCAGAAAGGTCAGGAGGGGCTTGCCGCCGTTGCGGAAAAACTTCAGGGGTTGGGTGACAAGCTGGATGGGGGAATCAATGCCCTGGCAGATGCCGGAGGAGAACTCAAGGGGCTCATGGAAGATCAATCCGCCCTGATGGTGGATGCCGCCCAACAGGAGCGCCATTTAAGCCAAACCCTCAACACCGCACTGGATGGGATAGGCGAAAAACTGGCTGACTCTCTGGCGCTGTTGCGTCGTGAGTTGGGGGAGCGGGGTGAGCGCCTGGATCGGGTTTTGGATGCCATTCCCACCACGCTGACAACAGGCTCCCAGCAGGTCAAAAAAGCCCTTGAGAGTGGCCTGGTCGCCATACCCCAGCTGGTGGAAAATCTGGAAGCTCTGCGCCAGGAGCAGGGGGAGCGGGCCTTGATTCTGCGTCAGGATCAAGATGCCAGAGACAAGGCCTTGCGCCAGGATCAAGACGCCCGGGACAAGGCGTTGCGCCAGGAGCAGGATAGCCGCAGTCAGGCGGAACGCTCTCTGCTGGAATCCGCTCTCACCACCAATCGCCTCTCTCTGGAAAAAGGGGTGGCCGCACTCCACGACAAGCTCCATGAGGTGGCGCAAAAGCTGCCCTCAGGTAGCGATATCCAGAGCTTGATGAAAGAGCTTTCCCAAGCCCAACAGCAGGCTGACAAGGAGCGGGATGCCTTTCTTTTGAATCGCCTCAGCGCCGGTCAGGGGGAGTTGATTGAGCGGGTGGAAAAATCCTTCAACGCGGGCCAAGGAGCCCTGGTCGAGCGGGTGAAGGAGTCCTTCGATGCCGGATTGGAACAGCCGGTACAGGAGATTGTCGAGCGGGTCTCGGAAGTGCGGGAGGCGCAACTCGCCCAGGGGCGGGAGTTGAGTGAAGGCATTTTGAACGCTTTTGCCCATCAGCTCCGTGAGACCGTCAGCAGCTTGGGGGATCGTCTGGGAGAACTTGGAGAGCGAATCACCAGTGAGCGGGAAGGGATGGAGGCCACCTTTAAAAATTTGGTGGTGGCCATGGGCGAGGCTGCCGAACAGGGGGGAGAAAAGCTCTCTTCCCAGCTGGACAGGGCTTTGGCCGGTAGTGAGCTGCGCCAGGATGAGCTGATCGAATCCCTGACCAAATTTACCGCCGATATCCGGGTGGATCTCGACCAGTTGCAGGTCAAAATCCGGGACACCTCACAGGAGCTTTCCGACAATCTGGTCAGCCAGACCCAGGAAATATCCGCTCAAACCGGTGAGGCCACCGAACAGCGTATCGAAGCCTCTACCAGTCAGCTTTCCCGGGAATTCAAGGCTACCCTGCAAAAATTGGAGCAGGAGCAGGCCCAGCGGGAGAAGAGCCGGGAGAAGGATCTCATGGCCCGGCTCCAGGCTGGGGACGATGATCTGGCCAAGCGTCTGGTTACAGCCATCCAGTCCGATCTGGCTGGATCAGCCGATGGTCTGGCCGAGCGGCTTCAGAGTGCGATCCAAAAGGATTTGAGCAGTTCCACGGATGGTCTGGCCGAGCGGCTTCAGAGTGCGATCCAAAAGGATTTGAGCAGTTCCACGGATGGTCTGGCCGAGCGGCTT
>JADFZT010000005.1:106927-113810 GCA_015232395.1 Magnetococcales bacterium
TCAGAGTGCGATCCAAAAGGATCTGAACAGCTCCACCGACACCCTTGGCCAGCGACTTCTGGAGGCCAAGGAGAGTCAGGAGCGTCACTCCAGTGAGCTGGCGGATAAATTGTTGACCTCTGTGAGCGGCAAGGTGGAAGAGTCTATCGGTGGGGTGGCGGATGGTTTGGCGGAGATGCGCAAGCGGTTTGCCGCCGAGCGCCAATCCCTGAAAAAATCGATGCAGGGATGGGTGGATCATCTGAGTCAGGCCAACCGGGATGAAGACCAACAGATGGCTGAAAAAATCCGCCATGTCATGGAGCAGCTCGACAGCCGCCACGACGGGGTGCTGGGGGCTTTGAATCAATTCAGTGAGTCCATGAGTTCCGACATGGAGCGGGTGCTGGCCAGCCTGCTTTCCAAGAGCGATGAAACCAACCGGGAGCTTACTGAGCAGGTGATCGGTATGGGACGCCTCCTGGAAGGGGTGGTGACCAATACCAGCCGGGAGCAGGCGGTCTTTATCGAAATGCTTGGTGAACGTCTGGATACGCTGCGCAAACGCCTGAAAATCAAATAACTCCCGGGGGAAAAAGGAGCGTGAAGGGCATGAATGAGCGGGAGGTGCGATTGCGATTGGGAGGAAGCGGCGCCGATTTTCAACTGGCTACCCATCCCCTGGCCGGGGTGGTGGAAGGCAAACCCCAGACCACGGAAGAAGACCGCATCCACTACGATACGCCGGATTTGGCCCTCCATAAAAAGGGGGTGGCATGCTTTCTGGCCCAAAAAGGGACGCAATGGCAGCAGCAGATCGGTCCGGGATTTTCCGGGACCAAGGGGTGTAACAAGCGCGTTTCCCAACCCATTGATGAAGGCAGACTCGACCGGGAAAAGCTCAAGGGAGGGGCTGTCAAAGGGTGCCTGGGGCGGGTCAAGCCCAAAGAGATCGAAGAACTTTTTGCCCTGAATCATACCCAAACCCGCTGGGGCCTGAAATATCCCGATGAGAGCCGCATTCGTCTCACCATAGAGCAGGGCAGCCTGAAAATGGGGCGCTCCAAAACCCGCTTTTGTGACTTGGTCCTGGAGCAAAAATCGGGGGATCAGGCCCGCTTTTATCAGACTCTTCTGACCCTGCTGCACGACTTGCAGCCTGCTCTGGAGGGGCTTTCTCCCCTGGAGCGTGGCTTTGCCAAACGGGATCCCGACACTATCCCCGTGGAATTTTGCCAGACCGACCTGCCCCTGCCCGATGATAGTGCTGAAGAGGCTTTTGTTCGGATCAATACCAGCCTCCTCAAACGAATGCGGGCAGGCCAGACCGGTGTCGTCCATGGCGGACCCCGGGTTCGCCTGGGGGGGTTGACGGAACTGGTGCGCTCGGTGGGGCTGCTCAGAGAGGTGTTTGGGCTCTATCATTTTTTATTGCCCGGGGATATTCGGGTGGAACTGGATGGCGAGTTGGCCTGGCTTGAAGAGGAGATCGTGGCGGTCTTTGGCTGGGAGCGTTTTTTGGCGGGTACCCTGGCCCCTTTCATGGCACAGTTTCCCGATTATGGCGCTCTGATTGCCCTGGGTGAGGCCGCTGGGGAGCAGCTGGAAAAGGGCTATCGGCGTTTGAATAAATTATTGGAGTCGTTTCGTTTTGCCCGCCTGACTCTGGGGCTCTCCCACTGGTTGGAGTGCCGGGGTTGGCGACCGATGATGGATTTGCCCCAAAAGCGCCACATGGCCCAACCTGCCCGGGAGCTGGCCCGGGAAGCCTTGAGCCGCCACCACCATCAGCTGCGTAAGCGGGGGGGGAAACCCGCCAAAGGCAAGGAGGTAGTCTGGGGATCCCTGGTCTCGGATGCAGCGCTTTTGGGGGCGGCTACCGAACTTTTTTCCGGGCTTTTTTCGGGTAAGGGGCGGGATGCTTTTATCACCACCCTTGAGGAACTTCGGGTTCGGCTCGATGCCCTGGAAGAGGTTGCGGCGGGAGAGGCCCGATTTGCGGATATTTTGCCCGATAAGGAGGAGGCGGTGGTCCATCTGATCAAGGGATGGATTGGTGCCCGACGGGAGAGGCGGACACGGGATTGCGTTGAGGCCTGGAAGGGATTTGGCAGTCACAAATCCTATTGGCTTTAGGAGGGGGATGCCATGAAAGCCGAGCTGAAACGAGCGGAAAAAATTTTGGAAGGCATCGCACTACCCTCCCGGCCCACGGTGATGTTGGAGGTGATCAAGGCTCAGAACGCCTTTGCCCCTGATCCAAGAAAGGTCACCGAAATCATCCGTCGGGATCTGGTGCTGGCGTCAGAAATATTGCGGGAGGCCAACACCGAGCTGAACGGTTTTAACCGCAAGGTGGCCACCATCGAACAAGCGGTGCTGCTGCTGGGGATTGAGCGGGTACACAAGGTGGTCTCCCGGCTTTTTTTGAGCACCACCCTGATCGGCAAGGATGGCCCGTTGCAGGATATTCGACTCCATGCGGTCAATACCGGCCTCGCTTCGGCTTATCTGGCTGAGGCGCTGCTGGGGGTCTCCCCGGTGTGCAAAAGCGGTTTTCTCCCGGCGATTCCTCCGGAAGAGGCTTATGTGTTGGGGCTTTTTCATGACTGTGGCCTGGCGATTTTCATGCAAAAGTTTGCCGACTATGGGGCTTTCCATAAAGAGGTCAAAAAGAGCGGTGAAACCCGGCTGATTCAGGCTGAAGAGGAGCGATACCGCACGAACCACTGCCTGGTCGGGTATCAACTGTGTGAGAGCTGGCAGCTACCGGAACATCTCTGCCAGGTGGTGCGGGTTCACCATCAGGCCCGAACCTTCACCAAGGCGGGGAGCAAGGTCAAAAATCGTCGGGCCGCGACTCTCCAGGGTATTCTCAATATTGCGGAAGGGATCTGCGACCAGTTTTCCAGCCAGGAGTGGAACCACCTCCAGGGGGAGGTGCTCTCCTTTTTTGATATCGGGGAAGGGGATCTGGCGGCGTTGCAGGATGGTGCGCGCGCTGTCATCCGTTCCTCCCTCGAAGCGCATTGAGCCGAGGGGGCCATGGCCAAGGTTTTTTTCCTTTATCGCAATCGGACAGATAACACCGACAATCCGTTTTGGATCAGCTATGCGGATCTGATGACGGCGCTGGTGATGCTGTTTTTGGTGGTGATGAGCATCTCCATGATTGCGGTAGCCTCCCGGCAGGTGGTGGAAAAAAAGATTCGAGAGACCGATATTTTGGGGCTGTTGGATGTGTTGGAGGAGGAAGCCGCCGAGCGGGGGGTGGATCTGGCCGTCAATCGCAGCAACTACACCTTGAGCTTTGGCGAGCAGGCCCGATTTGGCCACGACAGTTTCCAGCTCTCCCAGGCGGCGCAAAAGCGGCTCAAGGATTTTGTCCCCTTGCTGCTGGATCTGCAATCCCGGGAAAAGGGCCAACGTTGGCTCAAGCGGGTTCATGTGGAGGGGTATACCGACGAGATCGGTACCTATCTTTATAATGTCAACCTTTCCCTCAATCGCGCCCAGGCGGTGGTGTGTGCCCTGTTCGATGGTGACCTCACCTCTGACGAGCAGCGCACCCTGCGGCAATTGCTGATCATCGATGGTGCGGCCACCACCTCCATCAAAGCGAGCCGGGAAGAGAGCCGCCGGGTGGAAATTCGCCTGGAGTTTCATCGGGTGGGTGAAAAGGAGACCTCTCTACCCACTCCGGAGATGGCTTTGGGCCACTGCGCCATTCGGGTGCAGGGGCTCTCCCTGGATTCCGGCCAAAAACCCGGCACGGAGACTTCCACGCCGAATGTGGCAGCACCGAGTGGGACGATCTCTGGTGGAACGGGTCGTGTGACTTCTGGTGGTGTGAGTCGTGGGAGTGCCAGTGGAATCCAGGCCACAACCCCGCCGGTGGATTTGGGGAAGGCCGCCACAGCTGTCAGGAAAAAAATCACCCCGGCTCCGCCAAAAAGGGCGGTACACGATCCCTTCGCCACTCTGGGTGAGGAGAGCCCTTGAGAGTCTTTTCTTGGGGATGGGGGCAGGGTAGGGGAGTGGGTGTTTTCTAAGCAGGGTGCCTGTCGTTGCAGCGGGTTTGCTTCGAAAGGTGGCAGGTCAGGTGTGGTCGAGAGTTTTTCGACGCCATCCATTCACGGCTGAATGTGGGAATTATTGATGGGGGATCAACCTTACCAGCGAAAAGTGATTCGTCCCCAAACCGGAGCTACGCTACGCCGTCGCCACGGAGGGGTGAAAATCCAGGTCTGTGTTAAGCTTCCGGAAGCCCTGGTGGCCCATTTGGACGAGCTGACAGGGAGCCTGCAACAATCCCGATCTGAAGTGATCGGACACTTGATTGAGACCGCTTGGCAGAAGGGGCGGGGGAATAGTTGACGTTTGGTATTGTGGTTGCTTAAATAACCTGGGATTCTAGGTGTTCGAGGTTTAAAAAAAGCCGGTTGGGAGAGATGTGGTGGCGAAGCATGAATTAGTTCAGCGGTTGGGCCAGTTAAAAGACAAACAGCGGCAGCTCAATCGTTCCTGGAATGCCAATGGCAACAAGGATCTCATGGAATTTTTCATGGAGATCATGCCCAAGCTTGTGGATGCCGAGCGCTGCTCCATCTTTATCCACGATCCCGTCACCGACCGGGTCTGGCTTCAGTGTGGCACCGGCCTCAACGAAAAACAGATCGTCATTCCCAAAACCGGCTCCAATGTCGGCAAGGTGATCGCCACTGGCAAGCATATCTGCATCAACCGCCGGGAGGAGCAATCCCCCTTTGCCCGCCGGGTGGAAAATCAGACCGGTTTTGCCACCAAGAATATGCTCTGCGTACCGATCAAAAGCCTCACCACCAAGGATATCCCCGGGGCGATCCAGGTGCTCAACAAAAAGGGCCGCAACAAGCGGGATGGTTTTTCCGAGGAGGATCGGGTGCTTCTGGAAAAGGTCGCCCTGCATCTGGAGATGGTCACCGAAAACATCTTCCTCAATCAGGAGATGGTAGATATTTCCGACAAGTTGCGCGGGCGGATCGACTTTGTCGAATGGATCATCAAAATGTGGATGGGCTTTATGGGGGTGGTGGTTCTCGCTTCCTTTGGCATCATCGCCTATTTCACACCCCACATCATCGGTATTTTTCAGCGCTAGATTCCTCCAGGTGGCCCGGGTTGATTTGGTGGCTCGGGTTTGGGCTTCAGGGGCCTTGCCGGTCACGCTCCCTTGCCAGCCTTCTGCTACGTTTTAGCCCCCCTGGAGATATCCGCACCACTCAAACGATTTTTTTAAACGAACGGCAATCAAGCCCCTATCATCACGAGGAAATCAACAATGAAACGCTTTACCGTTTTTCTCGCCGCCATCCTGTTCCTGGCGATCCCTCAGGCCCAGGCGGGCAGCTTTAAGACCGACAAGCAAAAGTTCGGCTATTTTGTTGGCATGCAGATGGGCCTCGAACTGAAGGAGCTGGGGATCGATGTTGATCTCGACTCCTTTGTCGCGGCGGTCAAGGATGCCGTCGGAGAAAAAAAATTCAAAATGACTCCGGATGAAGCGCAAGCCACCAAACAGCTGTTGCAACAGGAAGTCCGGGCCAGCCACGCCAAAAGGAAAAGTGCCATGGGTGAACAAAATCTCAAGGAGGGTGCTGCCTTCCTCGCCAAAAACAAGAGCGCCAAGGGCGTGACCACCACCGCCAGCGGCTTGCAATATCAGGTGCTGGCCAAGGGGAAGGGGCCCAAGCCCACCGCTACGGATAACGTCACCGTGCACTATCGGGGTACGCTGCTGGATGGCACCGAGTTTGATAGCTCCCACAAGCGCAACAAGCCCATCTCCTTCCGCTTGGATCAGGTGATTCCCGGTTGGTCGGAGGGTGTGCAGCTGATGAACACCGGCGCCAAATATCGCTTCTTCATCCCGTCGGAGCTGGGCTATGGTGCTCGGGGTGCTGGCGGCGTCATCGGCCCCAACGCCACCTTGATCTTCGATGTGGAGCTGATCGAAATCGGCAAATAACGCTCCAAACAGATGCATGATAAAAAGGCCGCTCCGCTGGTTTGGGGGCGGCCTTTTTTCGTTGAGTGGCCGCTCCATCCAAACACCGAATATAGCAATTCGAATCAAGAATTGGACATATGCCGTTGCTCTTTTGCCGTCACCCTTTAGCCGACCTTGTCTATGGGAAAAGGGCACCCATTGCCGCGAATTTCATTTTCGCAGATTTTTTTCTTTTCACCCAACCACAGCATCCGTGTCGAGTATCGCACCCGGGTTTTCGTTGGTTTCGGTGTCGGTCGAAATTGCACTCCGCACCAGTCACCCTTCTGGATCTAGGCGTGGGGCAGCCCCGTTCTAGCAGCATGACTCCCGGCCCCCGGCTCTTTTGAGCCCCAGAAAACCAATAGTTCCCTGCCGTGTCCAAGTGCTTTAAGGCGAACCTGTTAAACAAATTAATCAGTGCGCCTTTTTCACATTCATTGTGGTTGTCGGACAGTGCCGACCCCAACGCCTTGATGGCTCACGACAGAGGCGAAATCGTCACTCGCCTTGATCAGACGAATATATAAGGGATGTAACAGGTTCCAATCATTCCCAATGGTTGTTAGCCAAACGACATCTGGTTTCCCTGTCACAGCCCATCTCGTGCGTTCCTCAGCCAAACGCCTTGGCTACATCAAACGAAACGCTGTCCTTCAAAATATAATAGCAAGCTCTTGCCAATTTATGGGCTACCGTCTTGGTTGCCACAATCCCATTGGTCCGAGCTTTTTTTCTTTGGTGATAACGTCGGATCCGATCATCATAGCGTACGGCAAAATTGGCAGCTTCCATGAAAGAGTCCCCCGAAAAAAGTCCGTTCAAGCTTGATAGCATTCCCAGGCCAGTTGACTGCTTGATGTGAAAATCTCACCA
>JADFZT010000006.1:0-25720 GCA_015232395.1 Magnetococcales bacterium
CTCTCACACGGCCCCCGATCTTCATGAGGCAATGCCGCATTGGCAGCAATGGGCGGTGGAGGACGCGCAGCGATGGGGATGGTGGCACCGGCAGGCAATACGTCATGACAGTTGGCGCACGGCCCCCGATCTTCGTGGGGCAGAGCAGCATCAGCAGTGATCGGTGGTGGCGGACGGGCAGCAATGGGACGACCTCCCGGAACCACCTGCCCAATCACCCGGCTGGCATTGGGATGCACCTGAGGCAACCGAATAGCCTCTTCCATAAACTCAATGGCGCTGTCGATGGGCACCGCAAAACCCACCCCGGAAAAAGCGCTGGTGGTGGTATAAATCGCGGTGTTGACGCCGATGACATAGCCGTTGATATTGGCCAACGGCCCACCAGAGTTACCCCGGTTGATGGCAGCATCGGTCTGGAGCAACCCCTTGTGGAGAATCCCACCGATGTTGACCGCCTTACGCTTGCCCGAAATAATGCCCTTGCTGACCGTTTGGTCCAAACCAAAAGGTGAACCGATGGCAACGACCGAATCCCCCACGTGCAGAGGCTGGCCACGACCCAAGGGAGCGGGGGTGAGGGTGACATCCGTTTGAATCTTCAACAGGGCCAGATCCCGGCTTTCATCCAGACGAAGCACCTCCGCTGGCAGCCGCATGGTGCCCTGTTCGTTGAAAACAGTCACAAAAACGTGCTTGGCCGCCTCCACCACATGGAAGTTGGTCAGCACATGACCGTCCCGGGTGACAATCACGCCGGAGCCAATGGACTCCAGAGACATGCCGCTGCGGGGATTGGCAAAACGCAGTCCCGGTAGCCCACTCTTGGGCGGACCAACCTGACTTTGGGCTTGGCTGGTGGCACTGACATTGACCACGCTGGGCATCAGCACCGCAGAAACCACTGAAAAAGGACTGCGGCCCATATCTCCGTTGACGCCATTGATACCCATGGGCATCTGGGCAGCCGCCGGGATCACTTGGGGCGTAGCGGTTTGGCCACCAGGCTGGACCCCTGGCTTGACCCCGGGTTGTGGTTTGGTCGCCGGTTGGACAGGGGCATTCATCGCCGCCATGGCCGCCTTTTTGGCTTCCATCTCCGGCTCGTAATATTCCAAATACCAATAGCTCGCCACCAGCGACAGCACCGAAAGCACCGCCACCAGGTAGAGGTATTTGTGAACGTCTTTTCCGCAAAAGAGCTCGCCCTGCATCACTTGCGTACCCTACTCGTCCGCCTGTCCGGCCTGCCCCATAAGATCTTCATCGCCAACAGCTGAGGCGACGGATCCCCCTTCACGAACCTTGGTGACACCCGCTCCCAGGGCCACCAGTCCGAAAAGAATCGCTAAAACAGGCAAAATGCCCCGTAACACCTCAGCCACGGACCACCACCATACCGAGAGCCCCCACAATCCCATGGCAATGGTCACCAAGCCAAAAATAATGTTCGCCATGCTGCTCTCCCTGACTTAAACCTTTGCTTTGGAGAGGGCTGATATCCCCTCACCTGGGAAAAAAATGCCTGTTTGATCCCTGTCCGATCAGATCCAGCCGTATCTATCTGCAATAAGAGTGCCTTACCAACAAACCAAAGAGCGAAATCAACCACACCCTTCTGGCCAAACCAAGGCAATCCCTTGAAAATCAGATTGAATCTTCCAATTCTGACACCGCCGGAGCAGATTGTCGCAAACTTTTCAAAATCCAAAGACCATAGCCCATGATGACAAAATTGGCAATACCGGTGAACAGAAACGGTGCCGTCGGGCTGATCCAGTCAAACAGGAAGCCGCCGGTCTGCAAGAAGAAGATAATCCCAATACAGCCAACCGTATTGAAAGCCCCCATCACCGAGCCACGAATTTCCTCTGGAGCCAAATCCAATGTCAGGGTTTGGGGAGCCAGCAGACACCCCGCCTGACCCAGCCCCACCAGAAAGGCCGGAACAAAGGTCCACCAGCTGAAAGGGTTGAACACCAAGCCCATGGCCGCAAAGCCGGAACCCGACAGACACATCCCCAGAGTGATGGCAGGCACCCGGCCCAGGTCGGCAATGATCCGCCCCCAGATCGGAATGGAAACCAACACCACCAAGCCGATAAAACCGATCACCAATCCCGCCCGGGAGGCCGCCTGGGCATGGCTTATATCAGGCACCAGATCGGAAAAATAGACAAACCAGGTCATCAAAAACAGACCGATGATCACCATGTCGTTGCGGGAGGAAAAAGCCGCCAAAAAGCTCAGCCGAAGCCCCTTTTCCCGCTTCAGCAGATCAACCACCCGCCGGAAGGGAAACTGACCTTCCTTATATTTCGGTGCCACCTCCACCAAAAAATGGCGTACCAGCCAAGCCCCGATAAAGGCAATCCCCGCTGGCAACAGCATCACCAGAATCACCCCGGCATGCTTGGGCAGCTGCATCAACACCGCATAGACCAGGGTGGCACCAAAAGCCATCATGAAACCCACCTTGGCCAGCAGCCTCGGGCGGCTTTCAAGGTCGGTATAGTCCCCGGTGAGGGTGGCTACCTGGGGCCAAACGGCTGTCGTTCCCAGGGAAATGATCGCCCGGGAGGCATAAAAGACCCCCAGACCACTGACACCCAGGGCCAAACCGATTTCAGCGCTGAAAGGAGCCAGGAGGGCCGTCACCCCAGCCACCATGAAACCAGCCGCCATCAGGGGAATGCGACCAAACCGGTCGGAAAGATAGCCCAGATAGCCCACAAAGATCAGATCGACAATTTCGGTGAGAACTTGAATGTTGGCGTTGACGAAACCGGCATTGTCCCGCCCCAACCCCAGCACCTGGCGCAAAAACAGCGGCTGGATGGCCAACACCAGGGTCATGAAGATCATGGAGAGGGCCACCACTAAATAGAGGGTGTTGCGGTGTCGGTCCTCAACGGGGTTGTGGGACATCGGTCTATTCGCCAAATAAGGGAAACAGATCCCGCCTTGGGGCAGTGATCCGCTCTTTAAAAGTATTGTCAGGTCAGATCAAACCCTGGCAGGTTCACGCCATCCCCCCTGGAGGCCGTCAAACCGCCCCCCCTTGAATCACTCCAGAAACAGAGGGCTAGGGATAAAAGCGGATTCGACCATGTGGGGATCGGCCATTACCATACCGGAACCCCTGCATGGCACAAGGAGGATCAATGATTCTCTACCATCATCCCAAGAAAAACAACCCCCTGATACAGCCGCAAACAATCGTCGCTCAAAACGATCTATTGCCACCATCCGACGGGTTTATTGGCAAGCCTCTAGCGGGCTCTGGCGTAGCGCTTGATCAACACCGCATAGGCCTGGTTGATCTCCATGGTTTTTTTGTGAGCCAGCTCCCGAAGATCCATGCCGAGACCGTTCACCCGATCAGGATGATACATCTTGATCCTGCGCCGCAGGGCCTGTTTGATCCGGGCCGGGGTGGGATCCCCCTTGAGCCCCAGGGTGCGCCGGGCAAAGCCCAGTTCGGTGCGGGTGGAGATACACCCCTCCTCCCCTTCGTTGCAATACCAGTCGTCGTGGTAGGTTTCACCGCCGACCGGGCTTTCGGTGGGGCTGGCAGAGACGGGCTCCTCATTGTGAAGCTGCTCCAGCTCCATCTCCAGGCGGCGAATGCGACCGATCAGTTTGGTCTGCTCCTCCAGGCGACCGGAGAGATCCCTGTTTTTAACCTCCAGCTGCTCCACTTTGCGCCTGAGGTCGCCGTTGATGGTGACGAGACCGGCCGCCTTGTCCATCTTTTTGTTGAGACGCAAAACCGCCTCTTTTTGATCTTTAAACAGTTTTTCCAGTCGCTTGTTGTCGCTTTCCAAACGCTTGTTGCGCTCCTTGAGCTTACGCTCCTTGGGGAGTTCCTTGCCTGAATCCGCCAGACGTTTTTCCAAGGCACGACCCTGCTCCTGCAACTCAAGGATGCGGGCGCTTTGGCGATGTTTTTCCCCCTCCAGCTGTTGGGTACGCTCCTTCAACAGGCGGTTGTGTTGGGCCAGGGTGGTGGCGGCTTCAGCCCGTTTTTCCAGCTTGCTGAAGCTCTCCAGCTGCTCCTTGAGCTTGGTTTCCAAACGCCCCTTTTCCAGCTCCAGCTGGTGGAGGCGATTGACAAGTTCCTGGTTTTTCATGGAGATGCCGGAAAAATCGGACTGGGTGCGCACCAGGCGACCGTTAATCTCCCGCTCTTCCCGGAGCCGTTTATCCAAACGCTCCTTTTGACTTTCCAGGCGTTCCTTTTGACTCTCCAGGCGCTCCTGCTGACTCTCCAGCCGTTGTATCCGGCCCGAAAGCGCCTGATTGCGGTTGATCAGCTCCGAGACTTTTTGTTGGGCTCCGCTCAGTTTGCCGCTCTGTTGGCGCTCATCTTGAAGCTCGCTGGTGAGTTGATCCCGATCCGATTCCATCCGCTGAAGCTTGCCAGCCAGCTCCCGGTTGCGGGCAAAAAGCTCTGAAGAACGCTCCCGGGTGAGATCCAGGCTACCCGTCAACTCCCGCTCTGATTGGCGGCTGCGCTCCAAAAGCGACTTGGCCTCCGTGCGCTCCCGCTGCCAATTCAGCTCCCGGCTCTCCTGATCCTTGCCCAGGCGCTCGATACGCTCTTCCAACTGCCGATTGCGATCTGCCTGGCTTTTGTTGCGGTCGGTCAGCTCCTTGTTGCGGCTGACCAACTCCTGATTGCGGTCGATCAACGCTTTGTTACGGGCGGCGATTTCCTTGGCCTGGCTCTGGCTGCGACGCAGTTTGGCGTTCTCTTCCCGCTCTTCCCTGAGACGCCGGGCCAGGTCTGTTTTATCCGCCTCCATGCCCTTGAGCCGCTGTTCAAATTTTGCCTCCAGCTGGCGAACCCGCGCTTTGAAGGCCTTCTCCTGACTCGCCTGGCCTGAAGAGGCGTGATCCTTGAAAGCCAGCTTGCGGATCAGATCCTCTTTTTCGGTCTGAACCCGCAACACCTCCGCCTGACGGGATTGATCGCTTTTTTTGAGGGTTTCCACCTCTTTTTCCAAGCCGCCAATCGCCTCCAACAGATCATTGGCAGGCACCCCCCGGACATCATCATCCAAAAACAACGCGTTGTTCTTGTTGATGATATAACCGGTCAGCTCCTGGGTCTGCTCCCGATAAATGGCGGGTTTGCCGTTGTGGATAATGGTGGTCTCATAGCGCACTTCATCTTCGGCTCTGAGCTGATAATCAAAGCCGCATTTCAGGCATGACTTGACCTGGCCCAGCTCCTGATCCGGGACAATGGTCTTTTCACCACAGGCGTAACATTTGGCCCGATAAAAACGGTTGCGGCCATTGGCAAAGCTGACCCGCTCGATCACCCGGCGGCCCTTGTTTTCGAAAACCAGACATTTGCGCCCACCGATGATTTCGATGGAAAACTGCATGGCACAGTGGGGACAGTTGAACCGCCAATAGGTCACAAAACGGGGAAACTTCACCACCATGGACTTCCCGCACTCCTTGCAGTCGGTCTCCAGGTGGCGGTGCTCCCGCTCCTCAATCTTTCGGTTCAGTTTCATGGCGCTCATATCAAATCCACCCGGTTGGCTCTGGCAGAATAAAAGCTGATCGATGGTATAGCAGTTCTATCTCAAAATTGGACACTCTTCCCTGACTCGTCATCCCCGCGAAGGCGGGGATCCAGGGAGTTGATGATTGCCCTCAAGGAAAAACCAAATCTTCAAGAAAGGCCGGCGTTTTGCTGAAAGTGATGCAAGATTTGAAAAGGTTCGCGCCAGACCCCCTGGATTCCCGCATTCGCGGGAATGACGGTAAAAGTGCAACGGCATAAATCCAATTCTTGATTCAAATTGCTATATCCGTCAAACGCTCTCCCAAGGGAAAGCCCTCTTCCAAAAAAAACACCCGACAAAGATCTCACTCTTGATCTGGAAGGGCGTTTCGGGACGAATAGTGGCAGACTTCATTTTGGCAAATTTTGCAAGTTTCATTCCAATAGCATTCATTTATGGCTGTTCCATCCAAAAACAGCCCAACCACCAGATGCATCATTCCCACGAAAAGGGGAATTTATCGTGAGTCCAATTGAAAATGACCCGCATCTCCCCGGATACGGCCTTCCCACGAAAGCGGGCATCCAGAAAGATGAAACAGGCGAAAAAAACAAGCAACTGTTTGAAAACGTTCGAAATATTGTCAAGAATAAGGATGGATTTGAAACATCTACAGGGGGTGACTTCTGGATTCCCGCTTGCGCGGGAATGACGATCACAAAAAAAGGGAATGAGGGGCAGGAAAAAAGGTGTCCGATTCTTTATTCCGGTTTGCTTAAGGGGAAATGATCCGATGAAAAGTGCCCCGGGCCAGGGGAATGAAGGGAAAAATGTCTGGATTTTGACTGCAGGAAAACCAACGTAAACAAGACGGGTGCAGAACAGATCAGGCCCGGCCACCCCCCAACCAACGCAAGCGGCCCATCACCAGGAGCGCCACACACAGCCCCAGCCACACCCCGATCCAGCTGGAGCCGCTGCGACGAAAAAAGCTCTCCTCCACCCCCCTGGGAACTGTCACCACCACCACATCACGCTGATTGGCCGGGATACGGACCAGCTCCCGCCCCATCTGATCGAAGGCGGCGGAAATACCGGTGTTGGCTACCCGAATCAGGGGTAGGCGGTTTTCCACGGCTCTCAGGCGGGCCATGGCCAGATGCTGATGCTTGGCCAGCTCCCCAAACCAAGCGTCGTTGGTGACATTGACCAACCAGCGCGCGCCGTTCAAAGCCAGCTGACGCACCTCCTCCGGAAAGATCGCCTCATAACAGACCAACGCACCGATCTCGCCCCCCTCCCCCCACGACAGCGGCACGGAACCAGGCCCCCGGCTGAAATCTTCGGTCCCCTCGGTAAATTTTTTAAAGGTATCCGGCACCCATTCCCGGAAGGGAATAAACTCTCCGAAAGGCACCAGATGGTGTTTGTCATAGCGGCGCCCCAGGCTCATTTCTTCGTCGATGAGCACCATGGAATTATAAAACCGCCACCCCCCGGCTTCATTCCGATCAGCCATGGGAGCGCCGGTCAAAATCGAGGCCCCCAACTCATGGCTCAACTGACCGATCTGCTTCAACTCCTCCAACGAGGCCTGCAAAAACAGAGGGACTGCCGTCTCCGGCCACACCACCAGATCCACCGCCACCGGAATCGAACGACTGAGATCCAGATAGACCGACAGGGTTTCATCCTGAAAGCTTGGATCCCACTTGCGTTTTTGGGGAATGTTGCCCTGTACCAGAGCCATCTGCATCGGTTTGGTCCAGACGTTTTCCGCTTCCCGGCGCGCCAGATCCTCCAGGCGATAGTGACCATAAAAAGCCGCCACAGCCACAATGAGCACGACACCCCCGAGCCCAACCCCCAGCTCCCGCCGGGAAACCCCCTGCCGCCACAGCGCCGCCACCACCCCTGCCGGAAAAAGAGCGAGCCACGACAAGAGATAGACCCCCCCCAGATCCGCCACCTGGATCATCCCCAGCCAGCCATCCCAGGCGATGCCGGTGGGATTCCAGGGAAACCCGGTCAAGACGATACCCCGCAACCATTCCAGCGCCGCCCACAGGGAAGGGGCTGCCAAACCCGAAAACCAGGGGCGCTGGGTAAAAAGGGGAAACAGCCCCCCAAAAAGCGCGGTATAAACAGCCATGGCCCCAGCCAGCCCCAGCAACATCCCCTGGGCAACAGGCATGTTGAGGCCACCGTGGTCGTGGAGAGAGGTGATCAGCCAGGAAAAACCGAACCAAAAGTGGCCCAGACCAAACAGAAAGCCATACCAGACTCCCCGCCACCAGCGCACCCCGTGGAGCAGGCGGAAAAAAACCGCAAACGCCACAATCAAGACCCAAACATCCCCGTAAGGGGGCAACCCCCGTACCGAGAGCAGCCCCAGGACAAAAGCCAGCCAGGGAGAGTAGCGGGAATCGGTATAGCCCAGAAACCAGGCGGGAAGAGCAAACCCCATCGCTTTTTGGCTGGCGGCGGTTTCGTCTTTGTCGTCAACAGGGGGATCAGCAGAGGGATCAGCAGAAGAATCGGCAGAAATCTTGGCCGAGGGATCAGCCTTTAGAGCGCCGGGAGCCTCAGACATAGGGATCGGCCACTCCGAGTTGCGTCAGAATATCGATCTCCCTGGCTTCCTGACGGGCCATCTCAGCGGGGGAGAGTTCGTGGTCGTAGCCCAAAAGATGAAGCGTACCGTGGACCACCAGGTGGGTGAGATGATCGTCGAAACTTTTACCCTGATCGTGGGCCTCGGCGGCGATGGTCTCGTAAGCCATGATCAGATCGCCCAACATGAGGGGCGATTCATCTGCCTCCGGGTCATGACCTGGCTCTGAGCCCGCTTCATCCAACTCAGGCGCCTCACCCAGTTCAGGGTCATCCTCACCCAGATCCCGACCAATTTCATTGAGATCGAAACAGGACCAATCATCCATATCCCGCTCTTGCCCCCCATGATCGTCATCGGTCATGGCAAAGGAGAGAACGTTGGTCGGAGCATCCCGGTGGCGATATTGCCGATTATAGGCCGCCACCTGGGCATCATCGGCCAGGCGCACCCCCACCTCGGCGTAAGCCAAGCGGGGATCTTCGGCCAGATGGGCCTGAAGAACCGCTCGAACGGCCTCTTCCACCCCTTCGTCAACTTTTGGCCAGAGGGGTGAGACGTGATTTATCCACACCGTTTGTGCCACTGCGTTTGCTCGCCCGGTTTTGTTTGATTTGGTCGGGATATTCGATCCGGTGGTGGTAAAAACCCAGAGTCAAAACCCGGATAAAAGCTTCTTCGATGCCAGCCACTTCCCGCAAGGTCAATCGACAGTCGTCCAGCTGGCCATCGGCAATGCGGCTGGTGACGATACGCCGAACCAGGGCTTCGATCTGGGAGGGAGAAGGGCTTTTCAGGGTGCGGGCGGCAGCCTCCACCGAATCCGCCAGCATCAGGATACCCGCTTCCCGACTCCGGGGGATAGGGCCGGGATAGCGATAATCCGCCTCCAGTACCGTCCCCCCTTTGCTGGTGGCCATGGGCAGGGCCTTATTATAAAAATATTGCAGCAGGCTGGTGCCATGGTGGGTGGTGATCGCCTCAATGATAGGCTCCCCCAGCTTATAGCGCCGGGCCAGCTCCACCCCATCCTTGACGTGGGCCATGATCACCTGCTTGCTCATGGAGGGCACCAGCTGATCGTGGCGATTTTCCCCGGACTGGTTTTCGACAAAATAGTGGGGCTTGGTAAACTTGCCGATATCGTGATAAAGCGCCATCACCCGGGCGAGGAGTGGATTGGCGCCGATATTTTCCGCCGCCGCCTCCGCCAGGTTACCCATCATCACCGAATGGTGATAGGTGCCGGGGGTACGCAGAGAAAGTTGCTTTAAAAGAATGTGATCACCGCTGGCCAGCTCCAGCAGTCGGGAGTCGGTGGTAATGTCGAACATGCTCTCCAGCAAGGGAATCAGCGCAAGCCCCCAAAGCCCCGCCAAAAGACCGCTGCAAAAGGCCATCCCCACCCCCAACGTCCAGTTCCAGGAGGGAAGGTGGCCCGCCAACAGCTCCACCACCGGCACCGTCATCATCTGCACCAAGCCAATCCAGACCCCGGCCCGCAACACATCAAAACGATGGCGGCAGGTGCGCAGGCTGTAGCCCCCCACCAGGGAGCCCACCAGATGATAGATAAAGAGGGGCAGGCCACCGTTGGCCACCAGAGCGGTCAAAAAGGAGAGCAGCGTACCGATGATCAGAGCGCCCCCCGGCAGGGCTACCCTGGCCCCTACCGTCAGCGATGCCAACGCCGAACCCAACGCCGGATGGGGCAGATAGACCACCAGACCCACCGGCCATTGAAAAAGCTCCGCCAATCCCTGGCCCACGGCAAAAGTGATGGCCGAAAGCAGAGCCACCACCAGCAGGATGGTCCCCAGGATATAGCTGGTTTTGCGATCCCGGGGAAAAGCGATGGAGGTGACCAGCAAAAAACGCCGGGCCAGCCACAAAAACAGCAGCAGCACCATCGCCAGCCCAGTGGTGCGGAAAAAGGTGGTATCGGACCAGTGACTGCGATTCAAGGCTTCCAGCTTCTGCTGCATCGCCCCAGTGACCACCGCCCCTTCACGCACCACCATCTGCCCTCGCCGAACCTGGAAAAAAACCGGCTCTACGGCATCATAGGCGGCCTTGGAGCGTCGGCTGGTTTCGGTCAGATTCAGCACCAGATTGGGCCGAAGTTGGGCTTGCACCTCGCTCAGCAGCCACTCCCGCAGCAGGAGCTGCATCCCGGAAAGGCGCCCCGCAGCGCTTTCGGCCAGCAGGCGGCGCATGTCCCCCAGATCGATCACCTGGGAAGCACCCGTCATCCGCTCCTCACTGCCATCGGCCAGGGAGTGGACAATATATTCCCCCCGCCTGAGATCCTTGAGTACTTCCGGACCACTCACCACCCGCTGGTTGCTGTGGGCCAGGAGCCACCCTTCGATGGACTTCACCAGCCTGGGATAATCCTCCTCAACGAGGAGCGCCTCCAACACCCGCACCGACACCTCCGCCTCGGTGCGCATGGTAAGGGTATCGTGGATAACTTCCGGTGGGGATTTCCCCGGGGAGGTGCGAATGCTTTCCAGCCAGGTGACCACATCCTTCAACTGGCGCAAGATGGGCTCCAACATGCCGGGATCCCAGTCATAGACCGGGGAGACCTCCTGGGCTGCCTGCTTTCGACGTTTGAGAGTGGTTTGATGATCTTCGATGAGGAGATCCCGGGAAGCCTTGATATCCCGGGAGGCGATGTCGCCGATTTCCAGAACATCCGAAGAACGCATGGCAACCGGGGCATAGATCAAGGTCAGCAGGGCCACCAGCACCAGATAGACCACCCCATCCCCGAGCCAAGAGAGCCGAGCGCTGCCCTTGCCACGCTCCGCTTTGAGATGCCGAAGCCCTCCTGCCGGTCTGTCCCACTCCTCAATCGTGCCAGAACCCCTGGGGGATTTCATGGTTGGCCCCCACCGGAAGAGACGTTGCGCCCTGGATCATCCTGGGGCTGACCGCTGGTCTGGGAGCCTCCTGGATGGCGACTGGTCAGCCCTTTGCCACCAGAGTGGCCGTTGCCTTGAGGGGCTGTCACCTTCCCGGGTGAAAGCCCACCAGCGGAATCCCCGGCCTGGCGGGCGTCGTGCTGTTCATAGGCCCGGACAATCCGCTGTACCAGGGGATGACGCACCACATCCCGCTCTCCAAACCGGCAGAGGCTGACCCCTTCGACACCCGCCAAAATCTCCAAAGCCTGCACCAATCCCGAAGCCTGCCCCCGGGGAAGGTCCACCTGGGTCACATCCCCGGCAACCACCGCCCGGGAGCCCTCCCCAAGACGGGTGAGAAACATTTTCATCTGAGCCAATGTGGTGTTTTGGGCTTCGTCGAGGATGATGAAGGCGTTGTTCAGGGTGCGGCCCCGCATATAGGCCAAGGGGGCGATTTCCAAAGCGTTGCGACCCAACATCCGCTCCACCTTTTCAAAGCCCAGCATGTCGTTTAAGGCGTCATAGAGGGGTCGCAGATAGGGATCCACCTTGGCGTTGAGATCCCCGGGCAAAAATCCCAGCCGCTCCCCCGCCTCCACCGCCGGTCGGGTCAACACGATGCGAGCGACTCTCCCCTCCAAAAATCCGACCACCGCCACCGCCACCGCCAGGTAGGTCTTGCCCGTTCCCGCCGGTCCCACCGCCAGGGTCAAATCGGTCTGGGTCATCGCCTCGATAAAGGCGGTTTGGCGGGTGTTGCGGGGGTGAATGGCACGCCGGGGGGTCTCCAGCACCAGCTCTTCGGCATAGACATCCCCCACCTCCCCCCCTTCCAGCAGGGCCTGCAAACCCGCCTCCACCCGCTCCCGATCCACCCCCCGCCCCTGCTCCAGGGTTTCATAGAGGCTTTCCAGCAGCTGACGGGTTTTTTGGATGGTTTCGCCATGGGGGGCGCTGATCACCACGGCATTCCCCACCGGATGCAGGGAGACCGCCAGCCTTTTTTCGATCAGCTTCAGATGCCGGTCGAACTCACCAAACAGGCTTACCGCCAGTCGGTTGTCCGCAAAGGTGACCAGCTCATTGAGGGGATTGACCATCCGCCAACACTCGATACCACACCCAAAGAAGGTTTCAAAACCACCTAAAGATCTCACCCCTTGGGAAAGATCCGGCAGAATTATCTCATCGGTTATATCGGAGAAACAGTGAAATCAAAAAGAAATTATACACATCTACCCCGAAGAGAGTGGGCAAATCCTTCGATAATTTCCACATTCAGAATGCGCCCGGTGGGATCCCGGGGGTGGCTGAAATGGACTTTGCGAAAATCGGCAGCCCGGCCCGTCCACTCGCCATCCCCCCGGGAGCCAGGCCCCTCCACCAAAACCGACACCACCTGCCCCACCCGGGATTGATTGCCAGCAAGCTGTTGGGCATTCAATACATTTTGCAGACGCGCCAGACGCTCCTGAGCGACCTCCCGGGGGATTTGATCGCCCATTTCAGCCGCGACTGTACCAGGCCGGGAGGAGTAGCAGAAGGAGTAGGCGTGGTCAAATTGGACCGCTTCGACCAGATCAAGGGTGGCCTGAAAATCGGCTTCGCTCTCTCCGGGAAAACCGACAATAAAATCGGACGCCACCGCCACATCCGGTCGAAATTGACGCACCCGCTCGATCCAGGAGAGATACTCCGCCACCGTATGGCCCCGCTCCATGGCGGCCAATATTTTTTCCGAACCGCTCTGTACCGGCAGATGCAGATAAGGAGACAACTCGGGCAGCTCACCGAAGAGGGCCGCCAGGTCGTCGTTCATATCCGCCGGATGGGAGGTGATAAAACGAATCCGCTCCACCCCTTCCAGCAACGCCACCCGACGGATCAAGAGGGCCAGATCGTGCACCACCCCCTCACCATCCCGCCCGGCATAGGCGTTGACGTTTTGACCCAACAGCTGAATCTCCAGAGCGCCACCGGCGACCCATTCGGTCACCTCCTGGAGGATATCCTCTACCGGGCGGCTCCACTCCCGACCCCGGGTGTGGGGCACCACACAAAAGGTACAAAAACGATCACACCCCTCCTGGATGGTGACCGAAGCGATGGGGCCTGAATGGCTGGGTGCGGGAAGGTTGTCAAATTTGGAATCATCGCTGACACCCTCTGCCTCGACCACCTGCAAGGCCGTTTCTCTCTTGGGCCGGGAGCGGTTGCCCCTCTCCTTGGCACGACACCCCTCCCCCTTTTCCAAATTTTTCAGAAGTTTGGGCAGACGGTGATAGTTTTGGGGACCAAACACCAGATCCACATAAGGGGCGCGACGAATCACCGTCTCCCCCCCCCCCCCCCCCCCCCCCCCCCCCCCCCCCCCAAACCCCCCCCCCCCCGCCGCCCCCCGGAAACCCCCCCCACCGCAAAAATCGGATTGCGCCCGGCGGTCAGCTTACGGTAACGCCCCAGCTCCGAAAAAAGCTTTTCCTCCGCCTTTTCCCGAATGTGGCAGGTGTTGAAAATAATCAGGTCTGCAGCCAGAGGATCCTCTACCAGGGCATACCCCCCGCTCTCAGCCAAAAGATCCGCCATGCGGGTGGAGTCATAGCTGTTCATCTGACAGCCAAAGGTCTTGATGTAGAGGCCCCGGCTCACGGTTCGGCCACCCCCATGCGCTCCCGCAGGGCCTCGGGGAGACCGACAGGCACGAAGGGTTGCACATCCCCCCCCATGGAGGCGATCTCCTTGACCAGGCGGGAGGAGATAAAGGTGGTGGACTCCCCGGACATCAAAAAGACCGTCTCCACCTTGCTGTTGAGTTTGCGATTCATCGCAGCCATCTGGAATTCATACTCAAAATCAGAGACCGCCCGCAAACCGCGCAACACCGCACAGGCGCCGATTTCATCGACAAATTTGACCAGCAACCCTCTCATCCGGCACACCTCCACCCCGGGAATGCCAGCCACGCTCTCCTCCAGGAAGGCGATCCGCTCGTCGGCGGTAAAGAGGGTGTTTTTGCCGGTATTGTCTGCCACCGCCACCAGCAGACGATCAAACAGACGCGCCCCCCGGGCGATGACATCCAGGTGCCCCAAAGTGACCGGATCGAAGGTTCCGGGATAGACAGCGGTTTTTTTCATGAATCGTTCTGCTCCTCCTGGTCGCGTCCCGCTTCCGGCCTGCCCCAGCGCCAAAAGGTGAGTGATGTACTGCCGTGGGTTCGGGTTTGATGAAAATGCCAGCCATCGATCCCCCGGGGTGGTGTCATTTCCACCTCGTGGGGAGAGATCGCCAGGGCTTCCCCGGCCAAAAGCTTTTCCCCCGCCCGGGCCAAGGCCACCAAAGCCCCTTCCACCAAATTCCGGCCATAGGGGGGGTCGAGAAAAATGAGATCAAATGGAGGACCAGCCCCCGTGGCCAATGTTTCTTCAGCGGAGATCGATCCTTTATCAGAGGCCGCCAACCCCTGGCTCAGACGCGCAAAGGTTCCTGGCGACAACACCGACCCCTTCACCACCCGGACCCACTCCTGAGCCTGGCAGCGCTCTATATTGGTTTGCAACAGCTTCAGAGAGGCTGGATGATTGTCCACAAAGGTGGCCCATCCCGCCCCCCGGCTCAACCCTTCAAGTCCCAACGCCCCGGTCCCGGCAAAAAGGTCCAGCACCCGGGCGTGATGTAATTGCTCTCCCAACATGTTGAACAAGACCTGGCGAATCCGCTCGGAAGTGGGCCGCACCCGCTGATCGGAGGGCGAAACCAGAGAGCGGCCCCGCCAGGAACCTCCCGATATACGCATGGTTCACCTTTCCATCCGTGCCAAAGACCAAAATCCCCAAGCGCCAAAGGCCAAAATCCAAGCGCCAAAGGCCAATAAAACCATTCCCCAACACAGCAAAATCCGGCCCGGCCCAGTCAGCCCCCCCTACCGGGAAAAAAGCCCCCAGCCGGTTTTGGGTTGATCCAGACGTGTGAACCCCAACGCCCCGGCATAAGCCAAAGCCTGCCGATATTCCCCGGAAACCTCTCCCCGGTCCAGGGGTGGAAAGCGACCGGCACGAAATAGGGGTCGATATTGATCCATGATATTGAGGTAGGTGTCGAGGGAAATTTCCCGGGCCAGAAAATCAAGCACCTCCCGACTCCCGGCCACCCCCCCCGGCAACACCAGATGGCGTACCAGCAGCCCCCGGGTAGCCACCCCCCTGTCATCAAGGGTCAAATCCCCCACCTGCCGATGCATCTCCCGAACCGCTATCTGATTGATCCGGGGATAATCCCGCACTCTGGAAAAACGCCGGGCCAGATGGGGATCCCCATATTTCATGTCCGGCATGTAGATATCCACCACTCCATCCAGCAGAGCCAGGCTCTCCAGGCTGTCGTAGCCCCCGGTGTTGTAGACCAGAGGCAGGCGCAACCCCTCCCGAGCAGCCAGCCATACCGCTTCCAGGATGGCGGGAAGCACATGGGTGGGGCTTACCAGATTGATGTTGTGGCACCCCCGGGATTGCAATAGCAGCATCACTTTGGCCAGCCGCTCCGGGGGCATGGGTGCCCCCTCCCCCTGCCAACTCAGCTCCCAGTTTTGGCAAAAAACGCAGCGCAGGTTACAGTGAGAAAAAAAAATGGTCCCCGATCCCCCTCTCCCCCGCAGGGGATCCTCCTCGCCAAAATGGGCATTGTAGCTCGCCACCACGGGAACCACCCCGGTTTGACACACCGCCCCCCGGGTGGCGTGAAACCGATCCACCCCACACACCCGGGCACAGAGACGACAATCAGCCAGCAAGGCCTTGGCAGCCTCAACCCGGGAGGCCAACGCACCAGCCGCCAACAGGGTGAGATAACCCGGCTCCAAGGGATTGTTTATCATCGATATATCCCCTTCCCTCCCCCTCCCCAAATCCGACCCCGATCTCCCCCCACCAGGAAACTCCCACCAACCACAACCATCCAATT
Organism: Magnetococcales bacterium; assembly: GCA_015232395.1. Classification (NCBI taxonomy): domain Bacteria; kingdom Pseudomonadati; phylum Pseudomonadota; class Magnetococcia; order Magnetococcales; species Magnetococcales bacterium. The sequence goes on from JADFZT010000006.1 coordinate 16,014, forward strand.
CAGTAAACAGCCACTATTTTTCATGACCGTTCCATCACGCAACGGCAGCAGGATTGACCATCGTTTCTCTTTATGAGAACCTAAGATTATTCAATCGGAACGGCTGTCAGCCCCATCCCATGCCAGGGAATACGGTCCATTTTGACCCGACTGGCATCACCGGCCAACCGAAGAGAGGGGTATTAAGTCGATATCATGCTTCATCTATTAAGCAAATATATCTCGACCCACCACACCATCCGGGGATTTGTGCTGCTCTTCGGACTCTTCTTATCATTGGGCGTGTTCCTCATCAACAACATGCAGGAACTCTCCAACCTCACGGCAAAGCTCTACCACCACCCCTTTTCGGTCTCTACGACTGCCCTGAAAATCGAAGGCAACATCGCCCGAATGCACCGCTCCATGAAGGATGTCACCCTCTCCCAAAATCTCAATGATCTGGAGGCTGCGGTGAACCAGGTGGAGCGGTATGAAACCTCCATTTACCAGGATTTCCAGATTATCCACGAGCGTTTCCTGGGAGACAAGCAGCAGGTGTTGGAAGCGGAAAAGGCTTTTTCCAACTGGAAAACGATCCGGGACGAGGTGATCGACCTGATGAAAGCCGGGAAACGCGACCAGGCCGCTGCCATCACCAAAGGCTTGGGAGCCCGCTATGTGGATTATCTGGATGACACCATGGAGGCCTTTTTACAGTTTGCCAAATCCAAGGCCGACACCTTCTTTAATGAAGCCCAAAAAACCAAGCAACACACACTCGCTGTCACCTATGTGGTTGTCGGTATTTCGATTTTGATCGGTATGGCCCTCTCCTGGCAGATATTGCGGCGATTCGAGACCCAACTCGAAGAGCGGCATCAGGCGGAAAAAATTTTGCAACAGGCCAAAGATGCCGCCGTGGTGGCCAACCAAGCCAAAAGCGCCTTTCTGGCTAACATGAGCCACGAAATCCGCACCCCCATGAACGGTATCCTGGGCATGGCCGATCTGCTCCTGATGTCCGACGAGTTGACCCATCATCAACAGAGCCAACTCAAAACCATCCGCTCTTCCGGAAAAACCCTCCTGAACATCCTCAACGATATTCTCGATCTCTCCAAAATCGAAGCGGGCAAGATGACGCTGGATCAAGCTCCCTTCGACCCGGGGGCACTGTTCCGGGAAAAAGGCAGCCTTTTTGCCATTCTGGCCCGACAAAAGGGGCTCTCCTTCGACCTCTTTCTTTCAACCAAACTCCCAGCGGTGGTGCGGGGGGATTCCCACCGTCTGACCCAGATTTTGACCAACCTGGTCAACAATGCCCTGAAATTTACCTCCCATGGCTCCGTCGGGCTCCAGGTAAACGGCCAACAGGAGGGGGATCGGTTCCTGCTCGATTTCCAGGTCAAGGATAGCGGTATCGGCATGGATCCAGCCCACATCGACACCCTCTTCGAAGCCTTCACCCAGGCCGACAACTCCACCACCCGGCAATATGGCGGTACCGGACTGGGACTCACCATTACCCAACAATTATTGGAATTGATGCAGGGAACCATTCAGGTGGAGAGTCAACCCGGTCTGGGAAGCACCTTTACGGTGACCATTCCCCTGGAAGTGATTGAAGAGGATATCCTTCCCACCGTTGCTGCCGAAAAAAAAGATCTGGCCGAACCCTTTCTGGCTCCGGCCTCCACCCGGATACTTCTGGTGGAGGATGACATGATCAACCGAACCGTCGTCAGCAAAATGTTTCAGCATTTCGGCTTGACGGTAGATATGGCTGAAGATGGCCAGATAGCCTTGAACCGGCTGTCGGAAAAAAGCTACGACATGGTTTTTATGGATTGTCAGATGCCCCATATGGATGGCTATACCGCCAGCCAAACCTTCAGGCAGAATGAGTCCAAAAAGCCTGACAGCCAACGAACCCCCATCATCGCCCTCACCGCCCATGTTCTCTCCGGAGATCGGGAAAAATGTTTGGCGGCGGGCATGGATGACTATCTCACCAAACCCCTGGAGTTGGCCCATCTGGAAGCCACTCTGAAAAAGTGGCTGGGTGACGGCTCCCAGGTGGAGAGTCCCGGGAGTGGTTGCGGAGGAAAAGCCGACCACTCCACGCAAACCAATCCCCCTGCCCCCTTGTAAAAAAAGAGACCCCCACCCCATGGAGACAAAAACCACCACAGCCCTGGTCGTGCTGAGAGCCGAAGAGTGCCGATCACTCATCGGTCAGGCGGTGGCGCACCTGCCCCAGGTGATTCGGGCAGCAGGTCGCGGGCGCATGGTGATCGTTGGAGGAGCCACCAATCGGCATGTCGTCCGCCACCTGCTGAAAGAGGATCCCGGTGTGGCTGCCTTTGCCATGGGTTGGATTCAAGGGGGTGCGTTGGGAGAAACACCCCCTGAGGGGCGCGGGCCAGGCCCCTATCTGCTGGAGCGTGGCCGACTCTCCCGGGGCTGGCCCGGACCTCTGCTGGAAAAATTTGAGGCCGGCGACATCTACATCAAAGGGGCCAACGCCATCGACCATAACGGCCACACCGCCATTCTCTTGGGTTCGCCATTGGGGGGCTCCATCGGGTTGGCGCTCCCCCTCCTCCATGCCCGGGGAGGCGAGCTGATCGTGCCGGTTTCCCTGGAAAAAATGATCCCCTCCATTCCGGCTACCGGCGGGCTTTTGGGTCAGGGCCGGGTGGAGCGGGTGATGGGCACGCCGGTGGGGATCATGCCCATCCCGGCAGGAACGGCCACGGTGGTTACCGAAGTGACCGCATTCAAAACTCTTTTCGGGGTCACCGCCACACCGGTGGCAGCGGGCGGTTTGGCGGAGTGTGCCGGTGCTCTCACCCTGCATCTGCAAGGCCCCATTCCCCAAGTGGATGCCGCCTGGAACGGGGTGCAGGCTATCCGGAAAAATATCTAAAGGCCCTCTCCCTGGCGACCACCGGATCATCTACCCTCCGGGCAAAGTACGCAAAATCGCAAAAAACAGGCGGAATCCAATAATAAAACGGGCTATAGTGGGCGCTTTCTGTTCTAAATCGAGGCATCATCCGATCCATATCTTCTGATTGATTTTTTCTCTACACCCCGTCGAATCTTAAATAGAAGAGATGTTCAAAAAAATCGCTTTTCCCAAACCCACCATCACCTTCCTGATCCTCGTGATCCCCGGCGTTCTTCTGCTCGGTGTGACCATCGCCGGGCTCAAAGGGCTGATGACCCTTCGAGATGCCCAGGTTGCAGCCCACATGGACCGGGAGCGCCTCAACCTGGGTACCCATGTGGTGGATACCACCCGGCTGGCCCAGGTCCACTTCAAAAAACAGGTCCAGGAGTGGAAAAACATGCTTATCCGGGGCCATGACCCCGAGCAATATCGCAACTATCAGGAAAAATTTTTCCATCAGGAAACCCTGGTCCGGGATTATCTCAACCTGTTGAGCCCCCTTTTCAAAAAGCTGGAGATGAGCCGGGAGGCCTTTGAAGAGCTTGAAAAAAGCCGCACAACCCATCAACAGTTGAGCATTCGCTATCGATCCGCCATGGAGCAGTTCCTGGCCACCCCCCAAAACGCCTATCGGGTGGCAGACCAGATGGTCCAGGGCATGGACCGAGCCCCCACCGAAGCGCTGGATAGTCTGGTGAAGATGGTCACCCACCATGTCCGTGACATCGAAATCGAAGCTGGCCGGCGGGATATGGCCAATTTTGAGATGGGCATTCTGGGGGTGGCGGTGGTTCTCCTGATTCTCACCGTAGCGATCATCCCCCTGCTCTTTTTCCTGTTTCACCGGCAGGTCACCACCCCCATCACCCGCATGATCCGGGTCATCACCGCCATGGCTGACGGCAACCTGGACCAAAAAGCCCCGGCCAAGGGCTGTTTTGAACTGGTAGAAATGGCCAACTGCTTTAACAACCTGGCCGAACAACTCAAAAAAACCCACTCCGGCCTCAAATCCGAGGGAGATAAGCTCACCACCATCATTTTGAGTGCCCGGGAGGGGATCGTGGTCACCGACCAGAACGACGAGGTGGTCCTGGTCAACCCCTCCACCGAACGACTGCTGGGCAAAACCGCCGTCCAGATTTCCGAGGAAGGATTTTTCAACCTTCTGGACGACCCCTCCTATCTCAAAACCTATCTGGAGCGGGCTGGCACCGGGATGCCGGATATCCAGGTTTTCAACAGCCGGGTGCTCAACATTCACGCCAACACCATCTATACCCGAGGGGGAGAAAAAATCGGTTCGGCGGCCCTGATTCGGGATGTCACCGAAGAAAAACGTCTGGAGACCGAACTGCGTCAACTCTCCAACACCGACGGACTCACCGGCCTTTTCAACCGTCGACGCATGGATGAGCTGCTCCAGGAGGAGTTGGGCCGAGCCAAACGCTATGCCCAGCCTTTGACCCTGATGCTCTTTGATGTGGACCATTTTAAAAAATTTAACGACACCCACGGCCACGCCATGGGAGACAAGGTGCTGAGCGCCATCGCCCGGGAGATGAAAACCCTTTGTCGGGAGATGGACGCCCCTTGCCGTTATGGTGGGGAAGAGTTTTGCATCCTGCTCCCCAACACCAACTATTATGGTGCCGGGCTCGCCGGAGAGCGCCTGCGCAAAGGCATTGAAGCGATGACGGTGGAGGGTTTGCAGGTGACCATCTCCATTGGAATCGCAGTCTACCCCTTCACCGAAGGGGAAAATCCCGATACCTTCCTCAAGGGAGCGGACAAAGCCCTCTATGAAGCCAAGGCGGCTGGCCGCAACCAGGTGTGCATGGCGGCTGAACACCAGCCATAAACCAGCCAGTATCCAAATCCATCTGTCACCAGAACATTGACGAGGAGCAAGGCGGTGATCAAACGATATGTTTCAGCGGGTCTGCTGATGATTTTGGTGGCTCTCCCAGCCCCCCACGCTCTGGCCAAACGGGATCCTGTGAGCGCCCTGCCGGTTCGCTCTGTGGCGCTCTTTGCCAGCGGCGTCGGATTTTTTCAGCATGCCGGTCAGGTGGCTGGGGGAGATGTGATCAAGCTCCCCTTCAAAAGCGCCCAGATCAACGATGTGTTGAAATCCCTGGTGTTGGAAAATCTGGATGGCGGTCAACCCGGATTTGTGGTCTACCCTTCCCGGGACCCCCTGGCCAAAACCCTGGGAGGGTTTCAGGTCAACCTCAACAATCACCCCACTCTCGCCCAAATTTTGGGGCAGCTGCGGGGAGCACAAGTGGTGGCGGTCTCTCACGACGAGCGTATCTCAGGCCATCTGCTGGGGGCTGAAATGCGCCCTATGGCAGTGGATGAGAGTGGCAAGCCGGTCTCTGACTGGGTGGTCAACCTCTCTACCGGCCAAGCCCTGCGCGCTCTTCCATTAAAGGAAATCCAGGCCCTGGAAATTCAGGATCCGGTCCTCAAGGACGAACTGGACAAAGCCTTGAAAGCGCTGGATCAGGGGCGGGGAAAAGATAAAAAACCGGTCTCCATTCGTTTTCCCGGCTCCGGCGACCATCGGGTGCGGGTGGGTTATGTGGTGGAAACCCCGGTGTGGAAAAACAGCTATCGTTTGATTTTGCCGGAAAAAGCCGGAGAGGCCACCCGGATTCAGGGGTGGGCCATCGTCGAAAATCAGACCGACAACGATTGGGAAAACATTCGCCTGTCGTTGGTGAGCGGGCAACCGGTTTCCTTCATCCAGGATCTCTACGAACCCCTCTACGCCAGCCGTCCCCGCATCGAACCCCAGCGCCCCATGGCCCTGCAACCACAAAAATATGAAGGGGGGGTGGGGGGATCCCGGGCATATCGGGGGATGAAGGAGAGTGCCAAAACCGCCAAAAGCTATGGTCGCTCGGGACCGATGATGGCCATGGCCCCCCCTGCACCCATGGAGATGATGGATGCGGATGCCTTGGGGGAGGCAGACTGGGAGGAAGGCACTCTCAATCCCACCGGTATCGCCGCTGCGGCCCAAGCCCAGGAGGCGGGTGAGCTGTTTCAATTTTCGGTGGAGGGGGTCTCTCTGCCCCGGCGGCGAGCCGCCATGATTCCCATCGTGGCTGATACGATCAAAAGCCGAAAGGTGAGTATCTACAATCAGCAAAATCTGGTGACACACCCCATGAACGGCGTGCTGCTGGAAAACACCACCGGCCTGCACCTGCCTCCGGGTCCGGTCACGCTGTTTGATGGGGGGCTTTATGGTGGGGATGCCCAACTGACCAGCCTGCCCCCGGGGGAGACACGACTGGTCAGCCATGCAGTGGATCTGGAGGTGAAGGTACTGCCCCCCACCGACCAGTCCGACAGCACGGTCACCTCCGGCAAAGTGGTCAAGGGGGTGTTGACCCTCACCCGCAAGCTGGTATCGGTGCGACAATATCAATTTGAAAACAGCGCCGAAGAGGAAAAACAGCTTATCATTGAGCACCCCCTGCGAGGTGGCTGGACATTGACCCACGACACCCCGGCCCCTCTGGAATCCACTCCCCAGTGGCACCGCTTTGAACTGACCGCCCCCCCGGGAAAAACCACCCCCTTCCAGGTGCGTGCCGAGCGGATTCAATATCAGCGGATCACCCTGCTCCATGGGGATGTGGGTGGGCTTTCGGTGCATCTGGGCAACGACGCCATCTCCCGCCCCATTCGCCGGGCATTGCAGCAGGTGATCAAACGCAAACAGGCCCTGGAGGAGACCCGGCGGGGAGTGGCGGAAAACGAACAGCTCATCAACGAACTAAAACGGGAGCAGGAGCGCATCCACGCCAACATGCGGGCGGTGCGGGCGGGCTCCAAGTTTCACACCCGCATGGTCAAAAAACTGGATGACCGGGAAGATGCCATCGAAGCCGCCCAGGAAAAGATCCAGCAGTTACGGGAACGCCTGGACAAGCAGCGGGCTGATCTGGAAAAACACTTGAAGGATCTGGATGTGGGTTGATCTTTATAGGGAGCAGGGAAAACCTTCCCCCCTGCTCCCTATAAAGTTTGAGGCGATTTTTTCGGCAACACTATGTCGTATATTGATGAATTTTTTTCGATTGCGACCCCACAATGTAGAAAGAGGAACCATCCGGTCGAAATGTGAGGCCAACAGAATAATCATCCTGTGATAAAACTGACACCGATACGGAATCATAGGAAGCCGTTGAGATATCCCATGGCGTTTCCAACGTGTACTGGTACACTTTGTCGCTGTCCCTCCCTGAGCAAAACATCTTTGCCCCTGACGGACTAAAGAACAATCCTTCCATAATCGTATCTTGAGATATGACACTGAATGATTGTGAGTCATAGGAAGCGCTGGAAACATCCCATGGCGTGGACAGGGTGTACTGAAAAACGGCATCTCCAAGAACACCGACCAAATACATCTTGATTCCATCTGATTTGATGAATATTCCAGGAAGAAGCCCCCCACCTTCCGTGCTGAGATCTTTGAATTTTGAAGCATAGGAAGCAGTTGAAACATCCCACGGCGTGGACAAGGAATACTGATACACTTTCCTGCTACTGCCTCCACTCAGATACATCACGGAACCATCCGGTTTAAAAAAGAGGTTCCTTGGGGAGCTATCCTGCGAGGAAACGCTCAGTGATTTGGAAGCATAGGAAGCCGTTGAGATGTCCCATGGCGTTGAAAGAGTGTATTGAAACACTTTGTCATTCGTTTTACCGGTTACATAGCCTTTAGTGCCGTCATCTCCCAGAAAAAGACCTGAAATATCAGCGTCTTGTGAAGCAGTAGACAGCTGCTTGGAAGCGTATGCTGCATTGGCGATATCCCAGTCTTCATCCTGCGCCACAGTCACCATGATCATTCGTTTATACAACATAATGCTCTCCTCTATCCATTACTCACGCCACACCTTGACCGTTACCTGTCGGCAAGGTCGAAGGGTTGGCCAGTTTACTCCAGCTGGAAGTATCGTAGTTGGTAATATAAGGGGTGTTGTCATGAATGACCGAAAGCCGTGCCCCATCCTTGCTGAACGTCACCCCACGCCCATTTCCTGTTGGCAGTGTGGATGGATTGGCCACCTTGCTCCAGTCCGAGGTGTTGTAGATGGTGACATAAGGTGAATTGTTGTGTGCCACCGCCAACAATGTGCCATCTGGGCTAAATGCCACCCCATATCCGGTGGAACTGGGCAGAGAGGCCGGATTGCTGATTTTGCTCCAGTCGGAAGTGTTATAGATAGTGAGATAAGGGGATGACAGATGGGCCACGGCGAGCTGCGTACCATCGGGACTGAATGCGGAACTCCTCCCAGAGCTGGCCGGTAGCGTCGGAGGATCCGCCACCTTGGACCAATCCGAGGTGTTGTAGATGGTGATAAAAGGTGAAGAATAGTGGGCGATGGCGAGCAGAGAGCCATCGAGACTGAACGACGGCCCCACCCCGATCCCCCCTGGCAAAGTTTCCGGATCGGATACCTTGGACCAATCGGAGGTGTTGTAGATGGTCAGGTAGGGAGAAGACTCATGACACACCACCAGCAGAGAGCCATCCGGGCTGAAGGCAACCCCATGGGCCGTACCGGTAGGCAAGGTGGTGGGATTGCCGATCTTGCTCCAATCCCCGGTATCGTAAAGGGCGACATAGGGGGATGAATAGTGAGCCACTGCGAGCCGTGATCTGTCTGGATTGAACGCTACATCATATCCGGTATTGGCGGGCAAGGTGGCTGGATCGTCCAGCTTGTGCCAATCCCCGGTGTCGTAAAGGGTGACGTAAGGGGTGTTGGAGTGCGCCACAGCCAAAAGCCATGGCTCCCCCCCCGATGACATTATAATCCGTTGGGTCAACATGATATAAGCCACCTTACTTGGAGTCGGTGGAACCGGCCATACCGTGCCAGGTAGTTCCCCCATCCACGGTGGTAAAGACAAGGATGTCCACTCCAGCAGCGGTTAAAGTCGGCTGGTTGCCACCAGGCCATTTCACCGAGCCAGGCCAGGTGAGACTGCCTTGCGACTGCCCATTTGTGAGAATCAGGGTAAAGCTGCCGGCGACACCACTGGTGGGTGAGTTGGAAAAAGTGAAGGTGGTGGCCGAAGTATCCACGGTGCCAGTCACCACGTTGCCCAGGGTGAGGTCGATGTCCTGGGTGCCACCACCGATAGAGCCGATGGCGTTGACCGTCTCCCCATAATCCTTGAACACCGGTCGAGAGATGAGGCCGTCAGCCATGTTGATGTCGTTGCCATTGGCATCCAGATCTCCCCCCAGCTGCGGGGTGGTGTCTTCTACAACATTGCCCAGACCACTGGCTTGGGTCAATTCGGTCCAAACGGCACTCGTAGAAGTGGCATCCAGGCAGATATAGGCCTTGTCAGCGGTGACATTGATCCAGGTGGAGCCGATGCTAAAACCCGAACCCGAATCATCGTTGACCCCGGGGGCACCCGTCGCGTCGCGTTTGTTGAGAATCGTGGTGTAAGCCCCGGCCCCGGTGCGCTCCATCTGGCCATTGGCGGAAAAATCACCATCCATCACCGCCCCGGCAGCGGCGACATTGGTGGCATCGGTGACATCCGCAGAAGCCTCGATACCGGTCAGCTTGGTCTTGTCGCTATCGGTGAAGGCGTTGGCTTCCGCTTCATAGAGGGCTTTGATTTCAGCGCCGGTCTGATCATCCTTGGCGCTGGTCTCAATGGTGTCGAGCTTGGTGCCATCCGTCGCGATATTCCGCGTCGCGATGGTAAAGCC